>JBLMZU010000391.1:0-5269 GCA_050258995.1 Bacteroidota bacterium | reverse complement strand
CGTGGCGGGTCAGGATAAAGATCTCATGTTTACCCTGCTCCAGGTGCCTTCCCAGTGTCGTTCCGATAAACCCGGACCCACCCGCGATCAGAATTCTCATTTTCCTCCTGGCTGTATCAGTTTCATAACATAAAGATGAGTCTTTTTTCCGAATTCGGACAATCAGCAGTATAATCCTGCCTGTTGTGGAGGCAGAGTGATGCACGAACCTGTGCTGGTGCTCAATGCCAATTTCGAACCGATCAATGTTTGTACCACGCGAAGGGCAGTTAGCCTGCTCCTGGCTGGTAAGGCGGACATGGTGGTCAACGGGCGTGGACACATTCGGACGGTAAAACAGTTGCTGCCACGTCCTTCAGTCATCCGGCTGGAGGCCCAGGTTCATCGGCCGCGCCCGCATGTTAAGCTGACCCGCCGCGAGGTATTCCGGCGTGACAATTATACCTGCCAGTACTGCGGCAAGATGGAAGGCAGCCTGACGGTGGATCACGTCATTCCGCGGCATCTCGGCGGGCAGCATATATGGACGAACGTTGTGGCTGCCTGTCCCCACTGCAACCATCGCAAGGGCGGGCGAAAAGTGGAGGAGGTGCATATGCGGCTGTTACACACTCCCAAGGAGCCGCCGGCCAGTGCCGCCTATATCTTCGGCAGACACCTCCAGGAATACCAGGAGTGGGAACCGTATATCAACGGCTGGTAAAAAATTTCTTTCTAAAAATTCTCCCCTCTTTCGAGAGGGGAGTTTTTATACATCGATGGTCATGAAGTCTGTTGCGAGAATAATCTCGCCTCGATAAGTTTTACTCGCCTCGGTGACCAGGTTCCCATTGGAGAACTGACCCGTTGGATAGTGAATCAGGTAAAGTTTGCCGACTTCCGCCCGTGTGGCAATTTCCCCTGCCTGTTCAGCCGAAGAATGTCCGTAACTGGCTCCCCCCGCCTCATGGATCAGGATATCCGCCCCGCCAGCCAGATGGACAGTCTGCTCGCAGGGTTCGGTATCACACGAGTAGGCCAGGACCTTATCCGGGACCTTGCACTCCACGCGCAGCCCGATCGTCGGGATCATGTGATGAACGGGGGAGGCGAAAATTTTGAACTCCTCTGAGTCCATGACGAAGGCCATTTCTTTTTCAGGCAGCCTGTAAAAGCCAACAGGAAAAAAGTTCGGCCATTCCGCCCAGCCATAGAATCCCATCAACCCTTCAAGCCGGTCGAGTGTGTAATGCAGCCCATAGATATTCAGGGGCTTGGTACGCCCCATCAGCCACATATCCATCAACAATAGGGGGACACCGGAGACATGGTCAGGATGAAAATGGGTGATCACAATATCAGTCAAATCGTCGAGGTTCACGCCTGCCTGTTCAAGACGCACGACAGGATTGCTCACACAATCCACAAGGATGGTGCGTTTCCTGCCAATGATCACCATGTGGGTGTTTTCATGATCTTTTGACGGTACTGCATTGGATGAACCAAGGATTATGACTTTAGGCATTGGACTCTCAGGATTAGAGATATGGGAACGCCAGCTTTAGCAATTGGGGAGTAACATACACCTCGATCACAGCAGCCACCGCAAGCAGCGGAATCACCAGACCGACAAAAATGCGGAACCAGTCTGCCAAGGATAACAAAAGGACCTCTCCCAGGCTCTTGTCTGTTTGCGGTGTCACCAATTGTGCGCCTGCCTTGAACATGGCCGCGGTCGCCAGGAACACGGCGGACAGTTCAAATATCCCATGAGGCAGCACGCCTGCCACAAAAGTCAGCAGAGGCGAATAGCCCACGAGGCTGGCTGCACCCATCACGCCGCCCACCAGCCCAATATTACCAATGAACAACGTTAATCCCAAGGTGGAAAAAGAGAGCAAACCCAGCAACAGGAAGGCGACCGTGGTGCGTGCATTGTGGAAAAAGAGAACCGGCACTGGTACACGGTCGCTCAAATCGTTCAGATCCATGAGGTTCTGTGCAACAAAAGTACGGATGGTGGTCACCCGCTCCGGAGTGAGGTTGATGTGGGCCGGAACATACTCGACCACCCACATATAGCTCACAATCCCTGCGACGAGCGCAAGGATCAGGATAATGCCCAGCGGCTGGCGAAGCTGGCGGACCGTTTCCGGGATTTCATGGCGGTACCAGTCGAGCACAGATCTGGCATTGCCGGTGAAGCGCCCCCAGAATTTGTGCCAGGTCAGTTTGAAATCAAGCGTATCGATCTCCCGTCCCAGCAGGTATTCACGGCGGAAATGTGCAAGTCCCAGCCGCACCAGCAACAGGGACAGCAGGGTCACGGCGATGATCGCCAGCCAGAGCACGTCCTCGTTGCCCCAAAAAATCAAAATGGTCTCCGCCTGCAAAAGGAATGCCACGGGCACGATCACAAAGGAAGCCAGCAGGCTCGCCGCCCGAACGGAGGTCGCCTGGACGGAGATCACGATCGCCGCAGAAACCATAAAAACTGCATGGGCAAACGTAAGCAGCATGATCAACGTCAGCATGTAGGGGCTGGGGAACTGCACATCCCGGCGCGCCAGTAGAATCAGGTAGGCCGCGATCGATCCGAAGCTGAAGAGCAAAGGCGTGGCAACGCCCACCAGAAGCTTGCCCAGATATAAATGGCTATCCTCGAGCGGGGAGCTCAACAAAGGCTCAATCGTGCCGCGTTCCTTTTCCCCGACAAAGGATTCAAGGGCGACCACGAGGGTAAAGGCCAGCGGGAAGAAGCCGATCACCAGCACCACGAAAGGGATCAGGTTATCGAGGATCAGCTCCCCGCCAAAGCGGTTCATAAAACCGATTGCCTGCCGCGTTGTACTGTCTGCAATAAAGGGGAAAACGGAAACCAGCACCAGCATCGGCACAACAATGCGCCAGTCGCGGACTTGATCGACCACCTCACGCCGCGCCACCAGCCAGATCGCGGACAAATCACGCCGCATAAGAGATACCCTGTGCATCTGCCATGGTTTTGAGATAGACATGCTCAAGCCTGCGCGGGACCTCCTGCAGCGAGACAAGCGGTACATGACGGGAAGCCAGCGCGTCCACCAGCTGGGGATTCGCAGTCTGAGGCGATTCCACGCTGAACCGCAGGCTTGTCCCGTTGCTGGAGGCGAGGGTCACACCTGGAGGCAGTGGCAGATCTCCAGCGTCAAAATCACTGGCAAAGGTGGCCTCATACTCCACCGGGCCAAGCACCTGGCGCTTTAATTCGTCCAGTGTCCCGTTTAACAGGATCCGGCCGCGGTAGATGATGGCGATCTGGTCTGCCAGTGCTTCCGCTTCGGCCAGATTGTGGGTGCAAATGATGATCGTCCGCTGCGAGGAGCGAAGCCGGATGATCTCATCGCGCACCAAGCGGGCAGATTCGGGGTCCATGGCCGAGGTCGGCTCATCGAGCAGCAGTACGGATGGGTTGTGGATCAAAGAGCGAGCGAGGGCCAGCTTTTGTTTCATGCCCTTGGAATATTCCCCGCACCGCCGCCTGGCAGCTTCGGTCAAACCAAAGTAATCGAGTAGATAGGCACTGCGCGACTTTCTGGCCTGCGCATCCAGCCCATATACCTTTCCGAAGTAATCCAGATATTCCTCCCCCGACATGCGCATGTACAGACCGTGCTGCTCTGTCAGGACCCCTACACTGGAACGGACTTCCTTGGGATGTTTTACGACATCATGCCCGGCCACACGAGCCCAGCCGCGCGTCGGCGTCAGCAAGGATGTCAGCATGCGAACCGTGGTCGTCTTCCCCGCCCCATTCTGTCCCAGTAATGCCAGGATCTGCCCGGGCTGTACAGCCAGTGTCACCCCATTCACTGCCCAAAAGTAGTTATTAAATTGCTTGCTTAAATCATTCGTCTCGATCATCTTTTACCTAGCCGCTGAAATCACGTCCAGCATAGCATATACGTTTAAAGGGTCAATAAGACAACGGTACTCGTACTCTACCCTTCCATCCTGGCCGGCCGATGACGAAGGAACAGGATGACTGCAGCAGAAACTGCGACCACCAACATGACGGCCTGGTTAATATCGATCCCTCCCACTACAGGTTTGTCAAGCCGCAGGAAATCCAACAAGAAGCGACCGATTGGGTAGATGATCAGGTACGTCAGGAAGATATCGCCATCCTTCAGGCGATCTCCAAACTTCCAGGACATTCCCAGAAGAACGAACATATTGGCGAGATTCCAAAGGCTTTCATACAGGAACAGGGGATGATAGTAGCTCACATTCTCATACCCAGCCAAACGGTGTTGTGGATCGATGTAAAGTTTCCAGGGAAGGTTTGTGGCAGCACCGTACAGTTCCTGGTTGACATAATTCCCCCAGCGGCCAATCGCCTGTCCAAGCGCCAGGGCCGGAGCCCCAATATCCACCCAGTGGAGAAAGTTCAAGTGATGGCGGCGCGCATAAAAATACATCACGATCAGCCCGCCGATCACAGCGCCCGGGATGCCAAGGCCGCCTTTGCGGACATTCAATGCATCCAATGGATGGGTGAGGTACCAAACGGCCGTCACGCCGGAAGTAGGGGTCGGCGTCAGGATATGCCATAACCTTGCGCCCACAATTCCGCCGATCAGCAGATAAATCATCAGGTCCCAGACGATATCCGGGGCGTAGCCTTTCCGCCTGGCCTGTCGCGTTGCCAAAAATGCCCCCGCGACAGCGCCCAGCATCAGGATGATGCCATAATAACGGATTTCAAATGTTCCAATAAAAAAACCTTCGGGCAAGTTAAATCTCCAGATCTATTTATGCATCCTGGCATGGAACTGAGCACGCACATGCCAGATCCTTTGCAGAGCTGTGATGTTTGCGAAGACCGCAATGATTCCCAATCCAATATAAATGAAGTTTGGGATCCAGTAAGTCAGCAACAGGGAGGGGGCTAGCACCAGATACCGCTCCGCCCGGGAAAGAATTCCAATTTTAGCCGTGTATCCCAGCGTCTCCGCCCGCGACTTGACATACGAAACCAGGACCGAGCCTGCCGCGGCCGCATAGGTGATCAGGCCTCCGAGCGGTTCGCCCTTCGTCAGAAAATAATAGAGCAGGCCGCCATAGATGATCAGTTCAGAATAACGGTCGCTGACCGAGTCGACAAAGGCGCCGAAGTCGCTCGATTCCCCGCGCAGGCGCGCCATCGTTCCATCCAGCGCGTCAATGGGCGCCGCGAGGAGGATAATTAAACCGCCAATCGTAATATGACCGGCTGCCAGAAAACACGCGCCAACCGCGGTTCCAAACA
>JBLMZU010000390.1:0-2625 GCA_050258995.1 Bacteroidota bacterium | reverse complement strand
TTATTAATACATGGAAGAGCCATTCACATAGGCAGGGAAGCGCAGAATGACTGTACTTCCCCGTCCAACCGTACTCTCCATTTTAATTTCAGCACCCTGTCCCTCTGCCAGAGCTTTTGCGATCGGCAGTCCAAGTCCAAAGCCGGGGATCGCCGCGGCTGTCTCGCCCCGATAGAAGCGATCAAAAACATGTTCCAGTTTTTCAGGGGCAATCCCTTCACCAAAATCCTGCACACGGATTTCGCACCAGGTTCCCAGGTCCTTTGCCATTATGTTCACAGTACTTTCGGAGTGCTTGAGGGCATTATCCAGGACAATCAGCAGGATCTGCTTCATGGCATCATGGTCGCCAACGACCATAAGGTCCTCGGGAAAATCCTGGTTGACCTGTCTTTGCGGGTCGAGTAATTTTGCCTGGCGGCAGGTCTCCTCGAGCAGGGCGGAGACGTCCACCCTCTCTCTTGCCAGGCTTCTGCCCGCGTCAGCCCTGGCAAGAAGTAACAAATCATTGACCAGCCGGATGAGGCGGTCGCTTTCATCCACCATGTCATTCAGGATATCCGCCTGCTCCTCGGGCGGTGAAGGCGGATCCCGGCGAAGCAGCCCCAGGTTGCCGCGCAGGGTCGTCAGCGGGGTGCGCAATTCGTGAGACACATCCGCGACAAAGTTCCGTTGCATCTGCAGCGAGTGTTCTACTTTTTGGAAGGCATCCTGTAACCGAGACAGCATGGAATTGAAGGTGCTTGCCAGCTGGCCGACCTCATCCTGTGGACCCCTGTAATCCACGCGGCGGGAAAAGTCCCTTTCCTCGCCAATGGTTTTTGCCGTCTGGGTAATGCGCTGGATGGGACGGAGCGTGATCCCCGCCAGGAACCAGCCGATCCCGAATGCAAACAGCACCATTAAAGAACCGGCGATCAACAGAGTCGTGGCCAGCGATTGAAGGGTCCGGTTCCGCTCGGTCAGAGCCCGGGCCATCTGGACGACATAAATCACTTTGCCGTTGACGATCACCGGGCGGCTGTAGATCAGCATTTGCTCATCCGAAACGACGGCCGTTTGCCACCACTCCTTCTGGTTCTGGAGCGTTTGCAGGCCTTCAGCGCTTAACGGAAGGGCATCCTCCTGCCTGCCGAAAGGACTGGAAACCAGGTTGCCGTTCGCGTCCAGGACCCGTCCGAGATCGCGCTCCGGGAAGGTTTGGAAGGCCTGCTCGCTGGAAAATTCATCAAAAGGAACGGGCGCGCGTACCTGACCGGCATCCGGAGGTGCCTGGTGGGACTCTGTTTTCAACGCACCTTCCGCCAGCCGATTGGCACCCTGCCGCAAATCCTGCTGGATCGAATTGTAGGTATCCCGCGCCTGGATCACATACAGCGCGGTGCCGAAAAGGATCAGCGTGACCGCGAGGATCAGTGTATAGATCAATGTAAAACGCAGTCGAATCGACATTATTCCTCGCGAAACGCGTATCCCACACCACGGACCGTTTGAATCAGACGCCCTGCCCCTTCGGCTTCCAATTTCTTGCGCAGATAGCCGATGTAAATTTCCAGGACGTTATCATCCCCGCCAAAATCGTAGCCCCAGACATCGTTCAGAATCTGGCGGCGCTCCAGCACCTGGCGTGGATGCGCAGGAATAGATGAAGCAGGTTGAACTCCGTGACGGTCAGGCTCATGGGCATGTCGCCGCGCTTTGCTTCCCGCGTGGATGGGTCCAGGGTGACACCCGCGTACGACACTTTCTGACTCTCGGGTTTGGCTTCCACCCTGCGCAGCATGGCATGGACGCGCGCCACTAGCTCGGCAGGTGCGAACGGCTTGACTAGGTAATCGTCCGCCCCGCTCTCCAGTCCTTCGACGCGGTTCTCGATCGCGTCCCGGGCTGTAAGCATGAGCACCATGGTCTTGTTCTCCTCATCCCGCAGCCTGCGAACCAGGGCCAGCCCGTCCATCTTTGGCATCATCCAGTCCACGATCAAAAGGTCCGGGTGCTGCGCCTCCACAAGTGGCAGTGCCTCCAGCCCATTGGTTGCCGTCAATACATTTAAATTTTCATACACCAGCGTGCGCTGGAGCATCTTGAGCAGTTTGGGGTCATCATCCACGATCAGTACGGTGGGCATGGTTATCTCTCTTTTTATGTTATCACAGCCTACTATAACCAGGCTTGCTGTGAAAAAGCTGTGAAGAAAATATGAGCCTGGTAAGGTTCCGTAAACAATACCTGGATTTTTTTTGTATTTACCATTCGCAGATTTGCAGGCTCTGGCTCAAACAAGAAACTCATAAGTTTCTTGGCTTTTTCACAGGTTGGAATCCTAGAATGTAATTGTTCAAAGCAAACAAACGCATCGGACAAAGGAGGTTCTCTGCATACTCGAATCTGCACATCCTCCTCTCAAAGGAGGTGATCCGCCTATAAGAAAATAGAACTCTCCGGTTTTAGAAAAAAAAGCAAAAGCATCTTCCGAACCTCCTCGCGGAAGATGTTTTTGCTTTCTAAATAAAAGCAAGTAAATTTTTCGGAAAGGGCATAGAATCTGAAGCACCCAGGAAGCAGGTGTCTATGCCAGAAGCCAGATACGTTCGGAACTTGTCCAAAGCAGAAGAGAAAGCACTC
>JBLMZU010000389.1:0-9337 GCA_050258995.1 Bacteroidota bacterium | reverse complement strand
GCTGTGTGATCAGGCCAACACCGCTATAGAAATACGCATCATTCCTGTACGTGTTGATCCTGCTCTTTAAAAAGCGATCGTTCTCGAGCGCAAACTTTTTTCTTTCTGTTTCTTCGTTGACAAAGGATTTCACCACGCGAATGCCGGCCAGCGAATCCTCCACCTGGGCATTGACATCGCCGATGCGTTCCCGGTTCCTCATGTAGGCGAGATACAGTCGCTTATAGAAGTAGAGTGAGAAGATCGCCAGAATCGGCAGGAAGAGAAAGACGGCCAGGGTCAATTTGGCATCGATGTTGAACAGGATGATGAAGGCGCCGACGAACTTTACTGGGTAAATGGCATAATCCTCCGGTGCGTGATGATACAGCTCCGCCAGGGACAGCAGGTCATTGGTCAGGCGGGACATCAGTTGACCGGTGCGCTGGTCATCATAAAAGCGAAAGGACAATCTTTGGTAATGAGCGAATAAATCGCTGCGCATATTGCTTTCCATCATGGCGCCCATGGCATGGCCGCGATCGTCCACGTAGAAGTTGCAGACTGTATGAAGCAGGAGAAGCCCAAGCATCAGGACGCCAACCCGCAGGATTTGCTGCTGGGCATCCGGCGCATTCGTCTCCAGGATGTTCTTGGTAATGTAGCGGATGCACAGGGGAAGCAGGAGCGTAATGCCGGCGACAAGAAAGGCGCAGATCATCACCGAGAGAAACAATCCCAGGTATGGTTTGTAGTACGAGAAAAACTTTTTCGTGCGGGAATTCATAAAAGAAGTATCTCCAGTTGGATACCATCCCGAAGACTTACGGTTGTGATTGAGTGTTGGGAGGAAAAACCTTCGGGATGCTTGGAATCAAAAGCCGCGGCGGCTACCGCGGCAGGAGGCTGGGTTCCCATTTCAGGAACAAAAAACCACGGGCATGAGAACACCCGTGGCAAAGTTCAAATCAACTGGAAATCGAAAGGAATATGCAGTCTACAGGTGCACTCACAGAACAGATATACTTCTGTCGAAACGGGCTGTCATGTGAGCGTACCTCCTTCCTGCGTTCAATGAGAGGCGATGGACGAATTCATCCATCATAGGGCTAATTGTACGGAACCGGTAAAGTTTGTCAAGTATAAAATATCTTCGAAACCTTAACCAAAATTTAGACTTCGAAGATCCGGCCCGTGATCATGGATGATACACGTTCTTCCAGACGTACACATCCCCGTTTCCGTTGCCGGTGGCGAGCAGGCCGCCGTCGGGGGAAAGTGCCATGGCGCTGATCCCGCCCGGGGACTGGAACTGAATGGCCGACACATAGTTCGTGGTGGGATAGAAGCGCAGTGTCCCATCCCGCGAGCCGACCACCAGGTTGGAGCCATCGGCCGTAAAGGCCACGCTCTCCACCACATTGGGAAAGCCGCCCAGCTTCTGGATCAGCTTCCCCGTAGGCAGGTTCCACAGCCAGACGCCTCCTTCCAAACAATCGTAATTTGCGACAGTGATGCAGGTCGCGGTGGCCAAAGTGGAACCATCCGGAGAGATGGCTGCCTTCAAGACCTGATGAGCATGGCTAAGGGTGTAGACAGGCGTTCCATCGCCCGCCTGCCAGACCTGAACGTTGCGCGATGTCCCGCCGCCCACCAAGGTACCGCCGTGTGGCGAATATGCCAGGGCTGCGACATTGATGAACTCGGGAAACTTCACCAGAGGCTGCCAGGAGCCCACCGAGTAGGTCCAGGCCGCGGCATGCTGGATCTGGTTTTTGAGTTCATCCTCTCCGCCCACCGCCAGGCTTTGGCCATCGGGAGAAAACACCACGCTGCTCACCTGTCCGGGGAAGGACTGGGTATAGATGACCGTTTTATTGCGCCAATCCCAGACCTTTAACGTCCTGTCGCCTGAAACCGAGGCAAGCATCTCTCCATTGGGCGAAAAGGCGATATCCCAGATGATGCCGTCATGCCCATCCAGCGTGCCGAGTGGTTGATTATTGGCAACATCCCAGAGATAAATGGAAGCGTTGCCGCCATTGCCGCCGGCTGAGGCGAGGACAGTTCCATCCGGGGTGAAGGCGAGACCATGAACGATATCCTTCTGCGTCGCGTACATAAAGGTCTCCAGCATGGAAACCGTGCCTTCCTGGAGCGGGATACGCGTGGGTGTTGGCATGGCGGGGACTTCTGTAGGCGTGAGGGGCATCGTAGGAGCGGGAGTCGGGTCGATCTGCAGGTCCGGCGTAGGTGTGGACACTCCTTCGGTGTAGTTGTTTGTATGGTTGTTCATGACTTCCACGGAAAAACTGCAGGCATCCAGCAGCAGGGAACTTAACACCAGAAGCGAGATCAATAGATATGGATTGCGCTGTTTCATTACCTTCTCCCTTGAACGAACTGGCTTCCACCTTGGAAACTCGATTGGAATGAGTATACAACGCTGCCTCCATTCCTCTTGTTCCCGTTGAGAGGATCGAATAGGACGTCTGGAGCAAATGCTATAATCATCATATGTCCGTCCATGATGTCCTCATCGCTACCAAGTTTCATGTGCCCGCCGCCAGCCCGGACGTCATGCCGCGCAGTCGCCTCTTTCAACTGCTTGACAAGGGAATGCACCTGCCGCTGACGCTCGTCTGTGCACCCCCCGGGTTTGGCAAGACCGTGCTGGTGGCAGACTGGATCCATGCCCAGCATCAAGGGGATGCGCTAAGAATTGGCTGGCTGTCCATCGATGAAAATGATAGCCGGCCGGGGGTGTTCTGGCAGTATTTTGTTGCTGCCCTGCAGGACAGCAGTCCGGGAGCGAGTGAGCTTGCCCGTGAAATGCTGGCTGCCCCTGTCCCGCCCGATGCTCAATCCATCCTGGGCAGATTGATCAACCAGCTTGCTGCCGAACGGACGCCCATCCTGATCATTCTTGACGATTATCATCTGATCCGATCCCCGGAGATCCATGCCGGCCTTGGCTTTTTTCTGGACCATCTGCCGGCAAATGTACACCTGATTTTGCTGACCCGTGAAGATCCGCCATTGGGCCTGGCTCGCCGTCGTGCCCGCCGGCAGGTGGTCGAGATCCGGGCGGTCGATCTGCGTTTCGAGTTGCAGGAGACCATCCAGTTTTTGAATGAGACCTGCAAGCTTGGACTAACGCCCGGGCAGGTCGAAGTCCTCGAACAGCGTACCGAGGGATGGATCGCAGGCTTACAGATGGCAGCGCTTTCCCTGAAGGGCAGGGACACGCTGTCCTTCCTTGAATCCTTCAGTGGTGATGATCGTTACATTGCCGATTATCTGATCGAAGAGGTGCTTCAGCTGCAGGAGGATGCCGTGCGCCGGTTCCTTTTGATAACCTCCATCCTTGACCGTCTATCGGTCCAGCTTTGTGGGGTACTGTTCGGCGACGCACTGATGGCACGCAGCATGCTTGATTACCTGGAGCATGCTAATCTGTTTCTGGTGCCGTTGGATAACCACCGGGAATGGTATCGCTATCACCACCTCTTTCGGGATCTCCTGCGCCAGCGGCTGGGTGAAAGTTCCCCCACTGCTGAGATTGAGGCTTTAAATCGCGCTGCCTCCGTTTGGTTTGAGGAGCAGGGCGATGTTACTCCTGCAGTGCAGCATGCCCTCCAGATCCCGGATACCGGCCGGGCGATCCGATTGCTGCAGGTCCATTCGGGTAATTTTTTCGCCAACAACCAGCTGCCGATGTTCCTTGAACTTGTACACAAAGTACCTGTGGAACAGATCAAAGTACATCCCAGCCTTTGCATGGCAATTGCGTGGGCATCGCTGGCGATCAACGAAGCCGAAGGACCGTGGCTCGGGTTCGTTGAAGATTACTATCATAGGAAAGCGGAGAGTGTATTTACAGACGAGGAGATCGCCCCGGACGTGCGCGCAGCCCTGCTTGAAGTCCTGATCCTGCGCCAGCAGAGAGGTTTTGAAATCTTTGATCGAACGAAACAGGAATACCTGCTTGCTCTGCAGCGCCAGCTCGATTCGCTGTCTGTCGATCAAAGCGGACTCTTCAATACAACCTCCTCGCTCAAGCCGGTCATTCAATTTGACCTGGGTCTCGAAGCAGAGCAGTCCGGCGATGTCAATGCAGCAGTCCGTTATTTAACAAAGACCATCACCCTCGCCCGTGCAGATCACAATTATCATCTTCTCTATCTATGCCTCGCGCATCTGGCCAGTACGCAGATCTGCCAGGGTCACCTGCAGGCTGCCCGCCAGACCTATGAACAGGCGCTTGCGCTTTACACTTCAGGCAGCGCCTCGCCCTTTGCGGCTGTTGCACATGCAGGGTTGAGCAGCCTGTACTATGAATGGGGAGAGCTGGAGACGGCCGAAGAACATTTGATGAAGGGCTTGCCTCTTTCCGAATCCTGGAATAATTGGGAAAGCCTGATCCCACTGAAGATGACCCAGGCGCATCTCGAGGCCAGGCGGGGAAATGTGCAGAAAGCCATCGCCATTCTGGACGTTGAAAAGACGCCACCGTTTCCGGGTATGGGAGCTGCTCTCGAAGCCTACGCCATCCTGCTGCGCCTGCGAGAGGCGGATCGCGGATCCGTCGAAGCCTGGCTGGCGGCCAATGTGCCTGACCCTACCCTGGAAGCAACTCCTGCCAACGAATTCTTCCTGCTGGATGTCGCCCGCATCCTGACCGGGCTGACGCGCTTTGAGGATGCCATTGCTCTCACGCAAAGGATTATTCGTTTCGCCGAAAAAGGCGGACGGACGCATACACTCATCCAGGCAAAGGCTGTGCTCGCCAGAGCACTCGCGTTTCATGGAAATATGCAGGCTGGTATTGATTGTCTCCTGGAAGCCTTGCAGCTTGCCGCGCCTGAGCAGTATGTATCGACGTTCGTTGACGAAGGGCAGCCAATACGCGATCTGTTGCGCCTGGTGAAGGCACAGCCGCCGTCCCGTTTGTGCGATTACGTTGACAGGATCTTAACGGGATTCGGCGAAGGGCAGAACCAGCCTGTTAAACCGGCTTCCGGCCCGAGGCCTGAATTGAGCGAACGGGAACAGGAGGTCCTGGCGCTGGTGGCAGAGGGCCTGTCCAATCAGGAGATCGGCGGGCGTCTCGTCATTTCTGTGACGACCGTCAAGACCCATGTCGGCAACATTTTCAACAAGCTGGGGGTGACCAGCCGTACGCAGGCAATCGCACGTGCCACGGAGCTTGGACTACTACCTCATTCCTAGTTCCTCCCTTTAAATCCTACCTGGAAATCCTACCTTTTCACGATGCCGTCCACAGCATGGACGGCTATACTGTTTTTCATGGAACCCAAACCCACCCTGACACGAGACCAGGCCGCCACGTACCGGCTTCGCCTGCAAGGCCGGATTTCGGCCGATCTTTCCGACTGGCTGACAGACATCGCCGTGACCCATGAAGGGGATCAGATGATTGTGACTGGACAGGTGTGTGACCAGTCAGCCCTCTTCGGCCTGTTGAGTTTTGTCCGTGACCTGGGTGTGCCGCTGTTGTCCGTCGAATTCATTCCACCCTCAAAGGAGAATCAAATGAACAAGGACCTGCTCAAGACCGTTTTCTATGGCATCGCTGTGGCCATGGGAGTCGCTATCATCGTGCTGAACATTGTCAACCCGCTTACGCTGACAGGCGCAACATCCCTGCTGGGGATCGGCGTTGCAGTGCTGGGAATCGCCGGACTGCAAAAAGAGTAGCTATAAGGGAAATTGAAATCAATCCCCTGCCATCACGTCCCTAGCCACCTGGCTAGGGACAAAACTCATCTCGTGCACGAGGCGTATATTTCCAAACAACGTATACTGATGGATGAATTGTTGTACCCCCTGAGGCCTGCCGCGTAAGTCATCAGGCAGGCACAGGGTATTTGAGGAGGCGTGATGGACGTTCCGGCTATTTGCGTTCAAAATTTACAGAAATCCTTTGGAGAGAATCAGGCCGTCCAGGGGGTCAGCTTTGAGGTGGAGCAGGGCGAGATCTTTAGCCTGCTGGGTCCGAATGGAGCCGGAAAAACGACGACGATCTCGATGCTCTCCTGCCTGCTGCGTCCGGATGCTGGCGATGCGCGCATCCTGGGCCATTCCATCCGTACGGAGGATATGGGCGTCAAATCAGTTTTGGGAGTGGTGCCACAGGAAATTGCGCTGTACGAGGACCTGACCGCCCGCGAGAACCTGACGTTCTGGGGAAAAATGTATGGCTTGCGGGGAGCCGCTCTCAAGGCCCGGGTGGGTGAAGTCCTGGAGATCATCGGCCTGACAGACCGGGCCGGCGAGCGCGTCGGCAAGTATTCAGGCGGGATGAAGCGCCGCGTCAATATCGGTGTGGCGCTTTTGCACAAACCCAGGGTCATCTTCATGGATGAGCCAACGGTCGGCATCGACCCCCAGTCGCGCCGCAACATCCTGGACAGTGTGGTGGCGCTCAAGAACCAGGGCATGACCGTGCTTTACACCACGCACTACATGGAGGAGGCCGAGGAGCTCTCAGACCACATCGCGATCGTGGATCATGGCAAACTGATCGCCTGTGGCACGAACGAGGAATTGGTGAAACTCGTAGGCGAGCAGACCCGCATCAACCTGACCGTGAACGTGGACGCAGCCCGGGTTACGGATGCCTGGCAGGGCGTTGCAGGGGTGGAGCATGTCCTGCTCGAAGATGGTCAGATCTCCGTTATGGTGGAGGATAGCAACCTCGTGCTGCCGCGCCTGTTCGACGCGGCGGCGCATCACGGGGCCCGGATCACCTCTGTGGATATCCGCGAGCCGAACCTGGAAGCGGTATTCCTGCACCTGACAGGAAGGGCGCTGAGGGATACGTAGGGCTGGAAATTGGTGATTGATATATCCTGTCCGCTTGTTTACCTGCATACGTGTCTTTTCGCCCGGAGTTAAATTATGAAAGCAATCGATATCGCCCTGAAAGACCTGACCCGTTCCTTCCGCAGTACGTTTGCAGTTGTCTTCATGTTTGGCGTGCCGCTGCTGGTCACGGGCATGTTCTATTTGATGTTCGGCAGCATGTCCCAAAACGGTGGATTCGATCTTCCCCGCACAAAGGTGGTCATCGCCAACCTGGATGCAGGTGGACCGAAATTTCAGGTCAATCCCAGGAACATCCCCGGCGGGCGCAAAGCAAAGACGATGGGTGACCTGGTCGTCAATATTCTTCAAAGCGAAGATATGGCCGATCTGATCGAAGTCACCTTTGCCACCGATGCCCAGGCAGCCCGCGCCGCCGTGGACGGCCAGCAGGCCCAGGTGGCGATCGTCATTCCTTCCGATTTCTCCAAACAGTTCGCCGATATCGAGAAGGGCAAGGCAGTCATCGAGTTCTACCAGGACCCCACACTGACGATTGGTCCTGCCATCATGCACTCCATCCTCAACCGCTTTCTCGATAGCATGGCCGGCGTCAAGATCGCTGTGAATGTATTCATGGACGAGACGGATTCCTCCCGGTACATGCTGGTGGGACAGGTTGTCCAGGGATACCTGGATACCTCCCTGGCATTGAGCAAGGATCCGGAAAAGGATCTTCTGGATGTGCGACGTGCCTCGGGTCTCAAGAAAAGCGTCGAGCAGGAAAAGCAGAATATCATGCTAAGTATTATCGGCCCCATCATGGGGGGGATGATGATCTTCTATGCCTTCTTTACCGGGACATCCACTGCCCAGAGCATCCTCAAAGAGGAGGAGGAACGCACCCTGCCGCGGCTGTTCACCACGCCGACCCGCCAGGCGACCATTCTGACCGGCAAGCTGTTATCTGTGTTTATGACTGTGAGCGTGCAGGTCATTGTGCTGCTGACCGCCGCGCACCTGATCTTTGGCATCCAGTGGGGCGATCCGCTCAAGGTTGCCCTGGTCGCGGCGGGAATTATTTTCAGCGCCTCGGCATTCGGCATCTTCGTCAACTCCTTCCTCAAGAACACCAAGCAGGGCGGGGTGATCTTCGGTGGTGTGCTGACCGTGACCGGCATGGTCGGCATGATCAGCATCTTTGCGATGAACTCTCCGGGCGCGGCAGTGCTATCGGGGACCGTTTCCCTGCTGGTGCCCCAGGGTTGGGCGATCCGCGGATTGTTACAGTCCATGAACGGGGAGCCGGTCGGTGCAGTGCTGCTCAGTTTCCTGGTCTTGCTCGGCTGGAGCATTGCCCTGTTCGCCGTGGGTGTGCTGCGCTTCAACCGGCGTTACCTATGAAAAACCTTCGCCTTCCTTTATGGTGAGCTCCTATGATTAGAATTCTCGATATCGCATTCAAAGACCTGTTGCAGCTTTCGCGTGACTTCAAAACCTTCATGTTCCTGCTGCTGATGCCGATCCTATTCACTTTTCTGTTCGGTTTTGCGTTTGGTGGCTTCAGCGGTGGAAATTCGGATTCCCGTCTGCCGGTCGGCTACCTGTCTCAGGACCAGCACTGGGTCACCAGTTCGCTGCACGACCTGCTGGTCAAATCGAAGGTGATCCGTCTCGAAGAAAATGTTTTCCTTTCCGCCTCCGACCTTGAACAGAAGGTTGCAGATGGAGACCTGGCAGCCGCCATCATCATTCCAGGGGGGTACGGAAAGGCCGTTCTCAAGGGAAAATCTGCCCGGCTGGTCGTGATCACCGACCCGGACACTTCCGCCTGGACGACGGTGGAAGCAGAGCTATTGTCGATCGCCAGCCGGCTGGATAACGCGGTTCGCACGGCGACGGTTATCGAAAATACCGGTTTGGAGGAGATCGATTTCCATCACACTTTTAAGCAAAGCCTGGCGGCCTGGGATGAGCCGCCCATTGCCATCCAGGAGACGACCAGTCAGGCCCTGAAAACATCCAAGAATGGCAATGGGGCCATGACTCACACGGCGCCGGGCATGATGCTGCAGTTCGCCATTGCGGGGCTGTTGACTGCAGCACAGATCATCGTCACGGAGCGTAAATCGCTCACGTTACAGCGCTTGCTTACCACCTCCACGCGCCGGTTTCATATTGTGGTCGGTCACTATCTGGCAATCCTGTTCATGATCTTTGCCCAGTTCATAATCCTGATCACCTTTGCCCAGCTCGTATTGAAAGTGGACTATCTGCGTGTCCCGGCCGGGAGCCTCCTGGTGGCATTCTGTGCTGCCTTGTGCATCGCGGCCCTGGGCCTGCTGATCGGCATCCTGGCGAAATCGGAGGAACAGGCAATTGTCTTTTCGCTCATCCCCATGTTTGTGTTCGCCGGGCTGGGGGGAGCCTGGGTCCCACTCGAGGTTACGGGGCCGGCCTTCCGGGCCGTCGGCCATCTTTCGCCGGTTGCCTGGGGTATGGATGGATTTGAAAATATCATTGCCCGCGG
>JBLMZU010000388.1:0-9377 GCA_050258995.1 Bacteroidota bacterium | reverse complement strand
CCTGGTCCGCAGCGGCCGGGATGGACTGGATGCTGGCCGGCGCCGAAAGGATCTTCTGCTCCACGATCAGGTGGTCCGCGGTGTACTGGCTGAGCATCATTCCGGAGTAGAAGCCCGGCTCATGGGCCAGGAAATCCGGCAGTCCCTGCGAGAGGGCCGGGTTGGTCAGGCGGTTCATCCGGCGCTCGGAGAGCACGCAGACCATTGTGATGGCCACGCCTGCCATGTCCATCGGCAGGGAAACCGGCGTGCCCTGGAAGTTGGCGCCGGTCAGGGTCAGCCTGTCTTCGGGGACAAAGATCGGGTTGTCGCCCACGCCGTTCAACTCGATCTCCACCTGCGAGCGGGCATACGCCACCGCATCGCGGGCCGCACCGATGACCTGGGGCGTGGAGCGCATCGAATAGGCGTCCTGGACCTTGGTCTTCATCTTGCCGGTTGCGAGATCGGACCCTTCGACCATCTTCATGATATTGTGTGCCGATGTGATCGCACCCCTGAAGCCGCGCAGCTCATGCAGCTTGGTGTTGTACGGCTTGAGATTCCCGAGAAGTGCCTCGATCGACATCGCCGCGGCAATCTCAGCCTGCTTGAGGAAGCGCTCCATGTCGTAGACGTGCAAGGCGGACATGGCCGTCAGCAGGTTCGAGCCGTTGATCGCCGCCAGGCCGTCCCGAGCCTGCAGGCCCGGGACCGGGATCCCTGCGCGTTCCATCGCCACATGACCCGGCAGCCTTTCTCCTTGATAAAACGCTTCCCCCTCCCCCATCAGCAGCAGCGCCGCCTGGGCCATGGGAGCCAGGTCTCCGCTCGCCCCCACCGAGCCCTTCTGACAAACAACTGGTGTGACGCCCTTGTTCAGCATCTCCACCAGTGTCAGGGTGATCTCAGGCCTGCAGCCGGAATTGCCATGGGCATGGACATTGATCCGCCCCGCCAGCGCCGCACGGACATACTCAATGGGCGCCGGCTCTCCAATGCCCGCCGCATGGTTATAGATCAGATACTTCTGGAACTCCTTGACCTGCTCGTCGCTGAGCATCGTCTCCGAAAACTCGCCGATGCCGGTGTTCGTGCCGTACATGACTTCCTTATTGGCAAGCTTCTCCTCCAGCATCGCCCGGCAGACCTTGATCCGCTCCAGGGCCGCGGGGGCCAGCTCCACTTTCTCGTTATTTCGTGCAATTGCAACGACCTTTTCGATCGTAAGGGATGAACCATCGAGGGTGATGGGCATGAATTACTCCTTGGGTTGAGATGAGACTTCCGAAGTCTTAAAGACTTCGGAAGTCTGGTAATTGGTTATTCAAACGTTCTCAGATATTTTCTTACATCCTCAGGTAGATAGCGTGTTTTGACAAAGTGCATGACAAGTTCCTGATATTCAGCAGATGAGCCGAAATGCTCCTGAATGAATTCACGATCGACCAGGGCTTCGTCCCGCTGACCGAGCCATTCCAGGTAGTTGGAGTATACCCAATCCGCAGGATCGGCGACCAGTCCATCCTTCACAGGATTGACATGAATATAGACACATAGATTGAGCAGATGGGCGTTGTTCTTGCTGGGTTTTGCCTGGAACTGTCCCTGGAACAGGGCTCCCACACGGGAAAACCGTTTATTGATGGCTTTGGTATAGGAAATCAGGAACTTTTGCATGGCGAGGGAAACCTCCCTTGAAACTTCCAAAGTCTCAAAGGCTTCGGAAGTTTGTGTTGATTGCCTGATCCTCGCCAAAATATGATAATGCGTGGGCATCAAACAATAAGCGAGAATATGTGCAACCGGCAGAAGATACTTTTTCATCCCACCCAGGAAGTAAAGATAGTTATCCGGCTCAAAGAACACCTTCTGACGGTTATTGCCTCGATTGTAGAAATGGTAATACATGTCAGGGATAAATGGAGTTGTTCTGCGCGGCATGGGTATCCAGGAATTAGACTTCCGAGGTCTTAAAGACTTTGGAAGTCTCTTGCGCATATTGTACTCCGAATGAACTGTTGCTATACTGGTATGTACATCCATGATTCACGGGAGGATTGTCCTATGCCAACAAAGCTGCCAGGGGAAAGTAGACGAGCCTTTACCTGCGGACACTCGATGAATCGAAAGGAATATACCCATCATGGCATTCATCCAACGGACAGGCCAGGCTACCATCCTTCGCTCCGATCAATTGCCCGCCATCCAAATCCAGATCGGCCCGGAATTCAAATACGCCGGCAGCACGAGCTTTATTCTCTATGAGATCGCACGCGTGGAGCAGCATCACTTCGTGGTCGCCGATGCAGAGAGGCGTGTCCTGCGGCAGTTGTGGTTCCAGTTCGAAGGATACCTGGAGAATAACACCCACACGTATGACTATTCCGACCTCGAGCGTATCAGCATCAACGGGTTCCCCTTTTTACAGAATACCCATGTCATCAACATCGAGGCTGCCTATGAGGCGCGTCCTGCGTCTGATTATGCCCACGTCGTCGATTTTCTCAGGGATAAGGGTTATCTGCTGACCGGTGATATGCTGGCCCACCGCCTGTTCTGGCTGGATGCGGATCTACGGAATGAGCTGATGATCATTTACTGGGAAGCCCTGGATTTCACGGGATACCGCCTTGCCGACATCGCCGAAGGAGGTCCGGCCGCTGCGAAATGGCCGGTATTGTCGCTGGAGTTACAGGAGCGCTCATTGGCCAGCTTTAAAATCCGGTAACAACAATTTATACTGCAGAACATTAAGTGGAGACCAGGCTGGTCTCCACTTAATGTTTATACGCAACCAACTGGCGTAGTTGTCTGGAACTGTAAGTTATTTCCAAGGTGGAGAAACGAAGTCTGAGACTAGAATATGCCTAGCAGACGAGAGCTACAAGACAGTTAGGATATGGCTTGGATATAGCTATGATATGGCCAGGATATGGACAGGTCTTAATTTGCTGGAAAAACAAAGGAGAACACAACGAATGGCAAGGATAAGAAGAGCATCATTTATAAGAGAAATGAGCGGCAAGTACGGCGACGCCGTCTTCCGCCAGATGAAAGATGGCAGCACCATTATCGCCAGAAGACCTGATTTTAGCAACCGACAGTTCAGTCAGGACCAGCTCACCCACCAGGATAAGGTGAAACTGGCGGCGGCATATGGGAAAGCCGCATCGAAGGAACATCCCATCTATGCCAAAAAGGCGGAAGGCACCAACAAAAACGCCTACAACGTTGCCTTCAAGGACTGGTTCCACGCGCTGGTGCTGCACGGCATCCGCCACTATGAGGAACGCATCCGGGTCGATGTTACGGATGATGTGATGGTGGCATTGGTGACAGTCACGATCCTGGACCCAGAGGGAAACGTCCTGGAACGGGGCGATGCAGAGCAATTGTATGGCGCCTACTGGGAATACCAGCCGGTAACAAAGGGCCGGATCCTGGTCGAAGCCTGTGACCTGCCCGGGAATGTGACGGAGTTTGAGTTCTGCCAGCCGCCTGAAAACAGATACTTCTGGGAGCAGAGCGCCAGACCCGGCTAGATGCAGCCGCGAAATATTCCTTCACGAAAAGCTGAACTTCTTCGCACCATCCGCCCCATTCGTGGAATTCGCGTTAAAGCGGGTTGGTTCCTGAGATGGCCCTGGTCCTCCATCCGTGGACAGTTTTGCCAGCCGCCAGATATTTGATACAATCCGCACATGCCAACCAGTATTACCCCTCCCCCGGCGGATGATGAGACCGAGTGCGGCAACTGCGGTGCCTACATTTACGCCGGGCTAGTCAGATGTCCGAATTGTGGGGTGTATTTGCTCGATCCTCCGGATACAGAGCCGGAAGGTCGTCGAAAGTATAAGCCCAAGAGCAAGCTTTCCCTTAAGATCGAAACTTTGATGCGGAAGCTGCGACGCGAACCGCATCCTGCAGAAGAGCTGTTCACAGGGGCCATGCAGGAGGCCGTCCTGTTCGATAACCTGCTCCGCAAGGTGGGCGGGGACCGGTCGGTGGTGGAGCGGCTGATCGATTACGAGCGCCAGCAAAGCCCCGGCGCGACCCGGCTGACCTGCCTGCAGAATGCGATCGAGAGATGGGAGAACGAGAATCGATGACAGACTTCCGAAGCGCCAAAGAACGGCGGGACTTCGGAAGTCTGGTTGGTTAGTGCCCCACTGCGGGCGCCTGCTGCATGGAGCCGCGTCCGCCCCACTTGCCTGGCCAGCCGGGCAGGAAGGCGCCCACGATCAGTGCACCGATGGAGAAGAAGAACGTCAGGCGGTAGGCGCTTTCGAAGCCCTGCATGCTCTCCTGGCAGACTTCGTTCAGGGTGGACAGGATCTTGGTCTTGGCCGCGGACGCATTGGAGTCAGGCATGGCGTTCAGCCGGGTTCCGACCCCGGGCGGCAGGTTCTCCTCCGGCTTGACGCCGGGCGTGCCACAGATCCCGAAACGGACCGTGGAGGTCCCTTCCGCATTTTGGAATTGGTCCTGCTGGGCGCGGATCGCAGGCGTGATCGAAGCGCTGAAGATGGTGGCCAGCGCCGCCACAGCAACTGCCTGCACCACAAAGCGCGTGCTGTTCAACAGGGAGGAGCCACGCGGCAGGTTATTGAGAGGCACGCTGCTCAACGCAGACACAAACGAAGTCTGCAGGGTAAGGCCCACCGCCAGCCCGCGCAGGGCCAGCAGGAAGACAATGTAGGAGGTCGGCGTGGTCGATTCGATCTTCGAGAGCTGCCAGGTGTTGATGCACAGGATGCCAAAGCCCACCACCAGGTTCATGCGCGGACCGATCTTATCGTAGATGCGCCCGGCCACCGGCGTGGCAATCCCGGAGGTCACAGCTACAGCCAGGAGCACAAACCCAGTCTCCAGGGCCGTGAGCCCCCGATAGGCCTGCAGGTAGAGCGGCATCAGAAACTCCGCGCCGAACAGGGCCACTGTGGCCACGTAACCGACCAGCGAGGCGTTGAGAAAGATCGGGTTCTTAAACAGGCGCAGGGAGGTCATCGGATCTTTGGCAACGTACAGCTCGATGATCGCATGCGCAACCAGGGCCAGGACGCCGATGGCAAAGAATGTCAGGGTTTCAGGGTTTGTCCAGCCGACGTTGCCGGCAATGCTGGCCGCGTACAGCACCGAGCCAAAGCCGATCGCCGCGGTGACCAGTCCCAGCGGGTCAAACGAGGGCTTGCGCTCCGCCTCGTGCCTGACCAGGAAGCGCGACCCCAGGAAAACTCCCAGGATGCCGATCGGGACGTTGATGAAAAAGATCGCCCGCCAGATGCCCAGGTCCACCAGCCAGCCGCCCAGGATCGGGCCGAGAGCCGGGGCGAACACCAGGGCGATGCCGAAGATGCCGAGGGCGGTCCCCTGCTCTTCAGGGGGGAAGGCCCGGTAGAGCTGGGCAGGTCCCAGGGGCTGGGAGATGCCGCCGCCGAATCCCTGCAGGGCCCGTGCGGCGATCAGCCACCCAAGCGAGGGGGCCAGCCCGCACAGGAACGAGCTGGCAACAAAGATCGCCAGCCCAAGCAAATACATGCGCTTGATACCGAACCGGTCCGCCAGGAAGCCGGAGATCGGGGTCGTTACACCCAGGGCCAGAACATAAATACTGATCACCCACTGGGCCTGGGAAAGCGTTGCACCAAATTCACGGCGCAGCGTGGGAAACGCGATGTTGACGATCGTGGAATCCAGAATGATCATGAAGATGCCAAACATCACCGAGATCAGCACCTTCCATTTACGTTTCAGCCCGCGAGGCTTGTTACCGGTAGAGGAACCAGTGGTCATAAGAGAGCAGCCCTTCGAATAGATTATGGATTTTCCAGGATAAAAGGGGGAATGAAACCGCCATGTGCAAACAATGCATAGACACCGATCTTGTGCAAAGTCTTACTTTTCTGTTTTGCCCTCCCTGCGGCATGATGGGGGCCGGCACGTTGTTTACACGCAGTCACAGCGATCCAGATGGTCTGGGATTGTAAGTAGATCCCAAGGTCTCTTGCAGGGACAGGCTACTATAATCGACGCAAACCAAGCAACAGTCGAAGATTTGCAGGATTCAAACCAGGGGGTATTGAGGCAGGGTTTAGCCAGGGTACAGCCATTTGAAGAAATGCAGAAAAGAGCGAAGGAGCAGCATCGCGTCGATGGTCAGGCAAATCCGAAAATACTCCTCCAGAGACCAGGGCCGGGTTGCCGGCTATGGGAGATCATCCATGAAGGGCAAGACCAGGCGCAGGGCATCGGACGGTCATCGTCATGGAGATCTAATCACCCTATGAAAACAAAACCCCGAGCCGCTACAACATCTCCCCCGAAAAAAACAGCCCGGCAAAAGGCCGCCTCCAGTGACCCTGCCCGGGAATCCCTTCACGAATACCAGACGATCCTTGCTACGGCTGAGGAAGTGGCAGGCATCGGCAGCTGGAAATGGGATCTGCGCACCCAGAAAGTCAGCGGGTCCGACCAGATGTTCCGCCTGTTTGGAGTTGAAAGGGAGGACTTTGACGGCGATGTAAGTCGCGTGATCGCAGAGCGGATCCATCCCGAGGATGCGGCCGCGGTGATAGAGTCGAACCGCAAGGTCCTGGAGAGTGCCGAGCCGCATCCCCTGTCCTACCGCATCCTTCTGCCCGATGGAACTGAGCGGACCGTTTGGGCCGAGGGACGGCGGGTATACGACGAGGTCGGCCAGCCCATCGCGGTGATGGGATATGCTCAGGATATTACGGAACGGGTCCAGGCTGAAAAAAAGATCCTGCAATTGCAGCGGCTTTATGCCACGCTGTGCCAGGTGAATCAGTCGATCATTCGAGCCCAGGATCCGGAGGAGCTCTTTCAAGCGATCTGTGATGTGGCGGTGAAGTACGGGAATTTCTCCCCCGCCTGGATCGGGCTGGTAAACGAGGAGTCTGGTGAAGTTCAAGCGGCCGCCGTCCAGGGCATGGAGGCACAACAATGGACACATCCCATGTTCAGCATAAGGCAGGAGCCCTTTCAGAATGCGTTGATCTCGCAGGCAGTCAGGAGCTTCCAGGTTCTGACCAGCGAAGACGTCCAAACCGATGAAAGAACCAGCAGCGCCCACAGCCGGTTCCCGGACTTTCCCTTCCACTCATTGGCAGCCGTCCCATTTCGTTTGCACGGCGGAGCGGTCGGCATCCTGGCGCTCGTCTCACGGCAGAAGGGACTGTTCAAGGACGAGGAGGAAATCCGCCTGCTCGAACAAATGGGCATGGATATCTCCTTTGCGCTGGAAAAGATGGAAAATGACCGGGAACGCAGGCGGGCCGAGCAAACCCTGCGGGAATCGGAAGCCCGCTTCTCAACCTTTTTCCGGTCCAACCCGGCCGGCATCAACATCTTCCGGCTCTCGGATGGCCGGTGTGTCAATGTCAACGATGCTTTTCTAAAATTCATCGGCTATTCGCGTGAGGAGGTTGTTGGCCACACTGCACAGGAGCTGGGCCTGTTGAGGGATGAAGACGCATTTACGAGCTGGATGCGGGACTTGCTGGCAGGAGAGCCGGTCCACAACCAGGATGCGCGAATCGGTCGCAGATCAGGCGATATGCGGGAAGCACTGGCTTCGCTGGACCTGATCGAGATCGACGGCGAGAAAATGGTGCTGGCGACTGCAATCGACATCACAGAGCGCAAGCAGGTGGAGGAAAAGCTGCGCCAGAGCGAGGAACGCTTCTCCACCGTCTTCCACAAATCCCGCCTGGGAATGAATATTACACGCTGGCAGGATGGGGCCATCCTGGATGTCAACGATGCCTGGCTCAATTTATTCGGATGGACCCGGGAGGAAGTGATCGGGAAAACCCTGGCCGATTTCCCCTTTTATGCCGACCTGGCGGACCGGCCGCAGATTCGGGAGTGCATGCAAAAGGATGAAGTCCAGGGAATTCTGGAAGTGCGTGTGGTTCGCAAAAACGGGATGGGATTGGTCATCAATGTTGCGCCAACTCTTATCGACCTTCAAGGGGAGCGCTGCATTCTGGCGATCATGTTCGATGCCACCGAGCGCAAACAGGCCGAGGAAAAGCTGCGCCAGAGCGAGGAACGCTACCGCCTGATCTCTGAAAATACCGCCGACATCATCTGGGTGCTGGACCCGCAGGCAGGAAAATTCACATATATCAGTCCCTCCGTGGAAAAGCTGCGCGGCTATACGCCAGCCGAGATCATGGAGCGCCCCATTGCCGAAGCACTGACCCCTGAGTCCTTCGAGCGGATCAGCAGGCTGCTTGCCGAACACCTGCCGGCCTGTCTCGCACAAGGATCAGGGAGCGAATCCTTTATTACGGAAGTAGACCAGCCGCGCAGGGACGGGTCCATCGTCAACACGGAGGTCACAACCACCCTCATGTTCAATCAGCAGGGCCGGGTGGAAATCGTCGGTGTATCGCGGGATATCACCGAGCGCAAGCGTACCGGGCAGATCCTGCGTGAGAACGAGGAAAGGCTGCGGCTTTCCCTGCAGGCAGCCAACCAGGGGTTGTACGATCTCAACGTTCAAACCGGGGAGGCGGTTGTCAACCGTGAGTATGCAGAAATGCTTGGATACGACTTTGAGACCTTTGTCGAGACCAACGACCGCTGGATCGAGCGCCTGCATCCCGATGACCGGGCGAGCGTGGCAAAGATGTATCTGGATTATGTCAACGGGCTTCTGCCGGAATACCGCATGGAGTTTCGCCAAAGGACAAGGGAGGGCGGCTGGAAATGGATCCTGTCGCTCGGCAAGGTGATCGAACATGATCCAGATGGAAAACCGCTCCGGATGCTGGGGACTCACACCGACATCACGGAGCGCAGGCACGCCGAAGAGGAGCTGCGCGCCAGCGAGGAGCGTTACCGCAACCTGGTCGAGAACATGAACGATATCGTCATGGAAGTGGATGCGGCCGGAAATTACCTGTATGTCAGCCCGAATTATATAAAGCTGTCCGGGTATTCTGCTGAAGAGGAAATGGGGGGCTCGGCGATGAAGCACGTCCACCCGGACGATCTCCCAACGGTCATGCAGAAGCTGGGGCAGGCATTCCGGTCGGAAAGGCAGACGGCAGTCTACCGGGTCCAGAAAAAGAACGGGGAGTGGCGCTGGCTCGAAACGGTGGGCAGGCCCTATCCCGCCCCGGACGGCAGCACGCATCTCATTACCGTTGTGCGCGATATCAGCGAACGCAAGCGGGCCGAGGATGCATTAAAGCGCAACGAAGAGGTCCTGCGGCTGTTTGTGGAACACTCCCCCGCCTCCATCGCCATGTTCGACCGGGACATGCGCTATATCGTCGCCAGCCACCGGTACCTGAATGATTACCGGCTGGGCCGACAGGACCTGACCGGGCGCTGCCACTACGACGTTTTCCCTGAAATTACCG
>JBLMZU010000387.1:0-17333 GCA_050258995.1 Bacteroidota bacterium | reverse complement strand
AAGGCCAGCCCGGCCGCGATGAAAAGTGTCCCGAGAGCCATCATCAGCATGGGCGGATTCTTTTCAGCCCTGCGGGTGATCGGGAACTGCATGAGAACGACCATGGCCGCGTTGATGCTGATGAGCGTCCCATAGCCGGAGGCCGGGATTCCATGCTGGTCGCGCAGATACACGCCCAGGGTGGTGTTCATGTTCATATACACCATCCAGGTCAAAAGACAGACCAGGGTAAAGGCCATGAACCTGCCATCGCGTAATACTTTCAGGTAACCTGCAAATGACTCGCCGGTCGTTTCCTGTTCCTCGCCTGGCTTCGCGGCCGGCTTTGTTTCCGGGATGAGCATAAAGACCAGGAATGCCACAATACTGCTGACCACCGCGTCGATGATGAAAAGCGCCATATAGGACCGCGCCGCGACAAATCCACCGATGACCGGGCCGATCACGATTGCCAGGTTGAAGGCCACGCGCCGGATGCCAAAGCCGCTGGCCCGTTTTTCCTGGGGGAGTATGTCTATGAAAACGGCTTCGTAGGCAGGGCCGCCCACGTCGGTAAAGATGCCTGAAAAAAATGCGATCGCGAGGAAGTATTGGAACTCACTTACAAACCCCATGAGCAGCGTGCTGAACGAAGTGGCGATAAGGCTGAAGATGATGATGCCCTTGCGCCCGAACCGATCAGTCAATGCGCCGCCCGGAAAGGAACCGATAAAGCTGGAGATGGAAAAGGCCGCGAACAGGATTCCCACCTGGGTCATGCCGACGCCAAACTTCTGGGTGATGTACAGGGCAAAGAATGGAAATAGCAGCGATCCCCCCAGTCGATCGACGAAATTGACCAGGATCATCATCCAAAAGGTGCGTGGATAATCGTGATAGATCTGCAAAGCGCGGTTCATGGAAATTCCATCAAAGGGAGCAGGTGTCAACTACTAACGGGTAATAACTTCCAATATCGTGTGGAGAACACAAATAATTATACGATGAACGGTGCCGGCTTTTGATCGTTTCGCACAGTCTACTTGAAGGACAGGCAAAAATCGATCAATTGGTCCAGCTGCGTCGTTGCCAGGCACTCCACCGTATCGGCGGCGCCGTAATAGATCTTCACCTCGCCGGTCTCCTCAAGGATCAGCCCACCGGGAAAGATCACGTTGGTGCGGAATCCATCCCGGGTCTCGTATGTAAATTCAGGCTCAGGGGCGAGCAATGGTTCTTTGGAGTAGGCGATCAGCTTGCGCGGGTCATCAAGGTCCTGCAGCATGACGCCGGCGGTATAGCGCTTGGGCCAGCGATCCTCCCAGCCGTTCTTCCCGCGACTGGGATCGATGTCCACGGCATGGAAGATCGACAGCCAGCCGTGATCGGTGCGGATGGGCGGGCTCCCGGCCCCGAGCCGCTCGTTGGCAAATGGGACGTCCTCCACGCACAACAGTAATTCAGATTTGCCCCAGTAGACAAGATCAGGAGACTCGCTGATCCAGATGTCGTACAGTCGCTGGCTGCGGCTGTCGATGGGGAAGGGCCTTTCATGACGGATGTACCGATCGTTAAGCCGCTCGGGGAAAAGGACGAGGTTCCGATTGTCGGGGACGCTTCGAGACACGATATCGATCTTCTCAAAATCGTCCGTCACCGCGATCGTGCCGCGGTAGCCGTGCCCTGTGAACTGGGTGTAAGTAATGTAGACCCGACCATCCAGGACGGTCAGGCGCGGGTCCATGCTGCCTTTCACATCCCAGCCACCTTCAAATTCAAGGATTGGCTTTGGATGGACACGCCAGTTGCTCACTCCGTCATCGCTGTAAGCCACACCGATCTGGAAGCCAATCGCCTTCTGTGCCTGCTCGTTCCAGTTATAGTCGGTCCGAAAGGCCATGACATATTGTCCCTGGTATTTGACCACGCCTGCGTTGTAGGCGATCACCGACGGATAGGGCACGTTTTCAGGGGTAAAGATGGGATTAAGAGGATGGCGTCGGATGATCGAGCTGGATTTAAGAGGGCCGACGAGATTTTCCAGTTTTATCTGTTTGACCTGTTCCATTCAGTTGTCACCTGCTCTCTACAGCCGGGAGTGCGCATCTTGACGTGCGTAAATATGAGCATTATCACTGTTTGTTGTGACACTCACGGCTGTGTCAAATCATATAATTGTTCCAACCATACACAAGGAGCATCCCATGTCCGAACACAAGGTTCTCTACCTGTCGCGTGCCGATGTCGAAAAGGTCGATCTTCCCATGAAGCAGATCATTGACCTTCTGGAAGTTGCCTTCAAGGAAAAGGGAAATGGAAAAGTGGAGATGCCGCCCAAGCCCGGCATCCACACCATGCCGGATGCCTTCATCCATGCCATGCCGGCCTACATCCCGTCCCTGCGGTCAGCGGGCATCAAGTGGGTCAGTGGGTATCCTGAGAATTTCAAGCGCGGACTTCCCTATATCACCGGCTTGATGATCCTGAACGACGTGGAGACGGGCATCCCATATGCGGTCATGGACTGCTCCTGGATCACGGCCATGCGGACCGGTGCCGCCTCGGCTCTCTCTGCGAAGTACCTGGCTCGTCCGGAGTCCGGGACGGTCGCAATCCTGGCTTGCGGCGTGCAGGGGCGAACCAACCTGGAGGCCCTGGCCTGTCTTTTTCCAGTTAAACGAGCCTATGCCTATGATGTTCTGCCGGATGTACAGGAAAGGTTCGTCGCCGAGATGGGAGAACGCCTGGGCCTCGAAGTGGTCGGTGTGAAGGAGCCGAAGCAGGCTGTGGTCGAAGCGGACCTGGTGGTGAGCTCCGGCCCGATCCTCAAGCATCCCACGCCCACGATCCAAAAGGACTGGCTCAAGCCCGGCGCCTATGGCTCGGCCGTGGACTTCGACTCTTACTGGACCGGGGAGGCGCTCGCCCAGATGGACCGCATCAGCACCGACGACCATGCCCAGTTCCAGTATTACAAATCGGTTGGCTATTTCCAGGAGACCCCCGATCCCTACGCGGATCTGGGTGAGCTGGTCGCCGGCATCAAGCCCGGCCGCCAGGACGAAAAGGAGCGGACCCTGGCCATCAACCTCGGCCTGGCCATGGATGATATGGCCGTTGCCCCGACGATTTACCAGAAAGCAAAAGAAATGGGATTGGGGATTGAGCTACCGCTGTAATATAACGAATATCTGTTCACAGTGTAGAGCGACTTTAAAGTCGCTCTTTTTTTATATCCAGCCCACTATTTTGCTATACTCCATTGCCAGGACTTCATAGAGATAGAGTGTGAAGCGTGAATGGGTCTGGATCCATTTCCAGCCGTAGGCAGGCTCCCCAGGAGAGTATACCGAGAGCCAGTAGAAATCATCCCATCCCATCTTCCGGGCGGTTGCCACCGCGCGGCGCGTGTAGAGATCCAAAGTCACGAGGGTGGGTTGCTTGAATCCCTTCGCCTGTATGATCTGCCGGGCGTTGTATAAGTTCTCATACGTGTTCAGGGATCGATCCTCTTCGATAATATTCAGCGCCGGAACCCTCAGGCGTCCCGCATATGCAGCCATCACGCTGGCGTTGGAGACCCCCAGCCGCTGGTTATCGCCCGTGCACATGATGAGCGAGGCGTGCGGGAAACGCTGCCACCATTTGGCGGCTAACTGGATTTGTGCTGCGGTTGGTTTTGTCGGCGTGTGACGATCCTTCAGCGCGTAGGAAGGGATGACAAAACAATCCGGCGCAGGAGGCAGGCGATCGGGGATGACCCATTGCCGTTCGAAGGGAAAACGCATGGCTACCTGACCCCGGGCAGGGTCATTTTCCTGAATATTTCATCCATCTGCTCGGGAGAATGGATGCGCTTGTTCTCCAGCCACCATTTCAGCAGGGTGAGAAAGCTGCCTGTGATGAAGTTCGCAAGAATGGGGAGAGGCACATCAAAGTCCCTGCTGCTGTTTTGAAGGCCCTGTTCGACTCTCTGGCTTACCGATTTCTGCAGGTGCCTGGTGATCAGGTCCATGCCCGGGCCCCAGACCAGGGCTTTATAGAGCTCATAGTGGTCGCCTCCAACATGCTGGAGAAATCCCAGGCTGGGGAAGTAGGGAAATTCCTGCGCAGGCGCCCCCTGGCTCAGAAATTCGATGACACGATCCATCTGGTCGAGGAGCAGGTCGTCCTTGCCCTGGTAGTGGGCATAGAACGTGGACCTGCCCACGTTGGCGCGCTCGATGATGTCGCTGACGGTGATCGCACTGTAATCCTTCTCCTGAATGAGCTGGACCAGGGCTTCGCTCAGCATCTGGCGGGTGCGCAGGCTGCGACGGTCGTGTTTTTCACTCATGGCTGTCCTTGGCGATGATTCCGCACATTTTGGCTGTTTTATCCATTAATGGACATTCTAACCGGTCTGATGATTGATTTGAAGCGGCAGGAAATATAGAATGTAACCATCAAGAAGGAGATTTAATTATGACAGGACATACTCATTCACATACTGCTGAAGGACCTGCACAGACGGAAGGAAAACTGATCCGCTGGGCGCCCTATTATGACTTCATGGTGGAGGTCACCTCGCTCGGCCATGCCGGCATGCTGCGCAGGATGACTGTGGACAACGCCCAAATCCGGCCGGGCGATCAAGTGTTGGATGTAGGCTGTGGAACCGGCGAGGTCGCCCTGCTGGCAAAAGCACGGACCAAAGCCGGCCAGGTCCATGGCATCGACCCGGCGCCGGAGATGATCGCGGTCGCCCGCAGCAAGGCCGCCCGCAAGAAATTGGAGATTGACTTTCGGGTGGGGGTGATCGAATCGCTGCCGTTTCCCGACTCTAGCATGGATGTCGTTACCTCCAGCCTGATGATGCACCATCTGCCAGAGGATCTGAAAGCGCGCGGGCTGGCCGAAGTATTCAGAGTACTCAAACCAGGTGGGCGCCTCCTGATCGCCGACTTCATGCAGCCCAGCCATTCCATCCTGAATCATTTGATGATGGTCTTTACACGTCACCAGAACGTTCAGAACGGGCTGGAAGAGGTAGCGAAGTTGCTGCACGACGCCGGTTTCTCGCAAGTCGACCGGTTGGAAGGCAACGTCCTGGTGATCGGATTTATGCGGGCGGTCAAATAGGCTGCCCCTTATTTTGCCGTGCCGTCCCTCCCACGACGCTTCGGTGACGGTTCGGTAACGGTAGCAGAATCCTGCGATGGTTGTACGATGGTGGCGCGATGGCGGTACGATCAAATTGTCTTTTTAAGGTGCAAAATGGTGTTTCGTATCCCCGAACCCCTGGAAAAGTATTGCGAAGGTTGACTCAGAATCATTCTTTCTCCCCTGGAGTGGCCTTCACAATACTTTCCCTTGCTTTACAAAATACGCGCCTTCGGAGGAATAATCATAATCCTTGAGGCTGATGGATCTTCGGTGATGTCCCTGCGGGTCGAATTTCGGCTTTGGCATCAATACGTATAAAAGCCTCTCCCGCTCTTCCTGCCTAGATAGCCGGCGTCCACCATCTTCCGGAGCAGGGGGGCGGGGCGGTATTTGTCTTCGCCCAGGTCACGCTGCAGGACTTCCATGATGAACAGGACCACATCCAGGCCGATCAGGTCGGCCAGGGTGAGGGGGCCCATGGGGTGGTTCATACCCAGCTTCATGACCGCGTCGATCGCCTCGGGCGTGCCCACGCCTTCCTGCAGCGCAAAGATGGCTTCGTTGATCATCGGGCACAGGATGCGGTTGGAGATGAAGCCGGGCGAGTCGTTGGCGGACCAGGCTTCCTTGCCCATCGCTTTACAAAGCTCGAGAGTGGTGGCAAGCGTATCTTCGCTGGTGGCAAGACCCTTGATCACCTCCACCAGTTTCATCAAAGGGACTGGATTCATGAAGTGCATGCCAATGACTTTATCGGCCCGGCGGGTCGCCGCGGCGATCTTGGTGATCGAGATGGAGGAAGTGTTGGTCGCCAGGATGACATCAGCACGTGCGGCAGCATCCAGCTCCCGGAAGATCTTGAATTTCACCTCTGGATTTTCGGTGGCGGCTTCGATGACGAAATCGGCGGTGGGAAGAGTGTCATAAGAGGAGACATAGTTGATTTTTTCCGCGCCGGCTTTTTGGTCGGCGCTGATCGTTCCTTTTTCCAGCAGCTTGGAGGTGGATTTGGAGATCGCCGCCCTGGCTTTTTCCAACGCGGCGGGCATGACATCCATGCAGGTGACGTTGTAGCCGGAGGTGGCTGCGACCTGGGCGATGCCGTTGCCCATGGTACCCGCGCCGATGACGAAGATGTGTTTGATTGGCATGATGTTTTCTCCTGTTGTTGCCCCGGTCGGTGCCGGAGAGCAGTTTCCCGGTGAGCGAGGAGATTGCTTCGTCGCCCTCCGGACTCCTTGCAACGATATATGTCAGCCTTGTTGATCGCGCCAGAGCTTATAGTTATTGCGGATCTGGTCTATGTGTCCCGGAATGTGGGCGGAATAAATGTTCAGCCAGTTTTCGAAGGTGTAGGGCTCCTCATATTCGGGATGTTTTACCCAGTGCTCGAATACTTCCTCCGGCTGCTTCTTGAGGAGCGCATAGGTGGTTTTCCGAACGAGGCGAACAATCTCGAGGGCGTCCTCATAACTTTGCTCGTGGTAATCCAGCACGGTTGTCCATTTTTCCTGGTCGTAGCCCATCAGGGTGCCGCCCGGCTCGACGATCAGCTTGCGGGCGCGCAGGGCGGCATTGGTTTCCGAATCCGCCAGATGGATGAGCACCTCGTGGACACTCCACTCCTCGGCTGCCGGCTTGAACTTCCACATCCCCGATGGAATGTCTTTCAATGCTTCGATCAACAGGTCGTAGCCACAGCCGTAGAGCTCGATCTTTTCGTTCCGTTCCTGCTGGTTCATAAATCCCTCGTTTAAAGTTTAAGGTGGAAAGTGCAACGTTCATGATTTGAAGGGGAAACTTTAAACCCTTCCACTTTGAACCTTCAACCTATACTTAACTTTCCAACTCCACGGCCATTGCCACTGCTTCTCCGCCGCCGAGGCAGAGGGAGGCGATGCCGCGTTTGAGACCGCGATCCTGCAGGGCATATAAGAGCGTGGTCAGGACCCGCGCGCCGCTTGCGCCGAGGGGGTGTCCAAGGGCGATCGCACCGCCGTTGACGTTGACCTTGTCCCAGTCCCAGCCCTGGTCGGCGAGGGCGTATCCATCCGCGAGCACCTGGGCGGCGAAGGCTTCGTTCAGCTCGATCAGATCCACGTCACTGAACGTCCAGCCGATCTTTTTGAGCAACTTCGGGATGGCATAAGCGGGGGCCGCGAACAGGTACTTGGGCTCCACGGCAGCTTGCGTATATCCAACAATACGGGCCATGGTTGGGATGCCGTTCTTTTCGGCATAGGCACGGGAGGAAATCACAAGTGCCGCACCGCCGTCGTTCATGGGCGATGAATTTCCAGGCGTGACCTTCCCGTCTGCTTTGAAGGCCGGCTTGAGTCTGGCAAGTACTTCCAGGGAAGTGTCCTTGCGAGGGCCTTCGTCGCGCTCCACCATGGTCAATTCGCCTTTTCGGCCGCGGATGGGGACAGGAACAAGCTCGGCTTCGAAGCGGCCCTTCTCCTGGGCATCCACCGCTTTCTGGTGGGATCGGAGGGCGTACTGGTCCATCGCCTCACGCGTGACCTCATACTCGTCGGCGATGAACTCGGCCGCGCTGCCCATGCCCCAGTTCTCGAACGGGTCCCAGAGTCCGTCATAGAGCAGGGCGTCGGTGAGCGGCTGGTTGCCAAACTTTAACTCGCCCGTGCGGCCGCTGACGAGGTAGGGCGCGCGGCTCATTGATTCGAATCCGCCGGTGACGAAGAGGTCCGCATCCCCGGCGCGGATTGCCTGGGAGGCAAACATGGCGGCCTTCAGTCCCGAGCCGCAGACCTTGTTGATCGTGCTGGCACTGACCGTCGCCGGGACGCCGCTCAGGATCCCGGCCTGGCGGGCGGGGGCCTGTCCCTCACCGGCCTGGACGACATTCCCCATAATGATTTCTTCGATTTCTTCAGGATTGATCCCGGCGCGCTCCACCGCGGCCTTGACCGCGATCGCGCCCAACTGGGTCGCGGGCACGCTGCTCAACGAGCCCTGAAACCTCCCGATCGGCGTACGGGCCGCGGAAAGGATCACAGCCTCCTCCGCACTGCTCCGCTTGTTTTCCTCTGCCATCGTTCCTCCTTTAGCGAAACATCCTGCGGGTTGAATTCGATCAAGCGATGTTCAAACCAACCGGCAGGATGTTGTATGTTGAAATTATAAATCCAATGGAGGCTTCCACCAGATCGATTCGTGCAGTTCTTATGAAGCTATGATATTCCCGGAGGGATTACAATTTGAGCATGACTGACTTTGAATTATCGATCTACGAGCTGATCGGCGGCGAGACCGGATTGCGCTCGCTGGTGGACCGGTTCTATGATGTGATGGACTCTTCCCCGGAAGCGGCGAAGATCCGGGCCTACCATGCGAAAAGCCTGAAACGATCCCGTGAGAAACTGTTTATGTTTCTCTCCGGATGGTCGGGGGGACCTCCCCTGTATGTCGAAACGTTCGGACACCCGCGCCTGCGAATGCGGCACCTGCCCTTTTCCATCGGGACGGTGGAGCGCGACCAGTGGCTGTGGTGCATGCACAAGGCCCTGGACGAGAGCCAGATTGATCCGCGCGTCGTGGAGTTTCTCAAGGTCCGTTTTGGAGAAGTGGCCGATTTTATGAGGAATGTGGAAGGCTGATCATTCCTCGAGGTGTTTCATCGCCTCCCGCCGGCTCAGAGGCTGCAGCGGCGTCGCATGCACGAACTCCCGGACGGCCTGCGGGTCGACGCGGGCATACTGCCTCAGCGACCAGCCGATGGCCTTGTTGATAAAGAATTCCTTCGAATCCAGATTCTCACAGATGATCTCGCATAACAGCCCAAAATCCGTCTCCTTCTTGTAATTCAGCTGGAACAGGATCGTGGACCGCCTCAGCCAGATGTTATCGGAGGCGCGCCATTTGGCCAGGTATTTTTCCTTCACGTCTGGAAATCGTTGAAAGTGGACTCCCAGGGGGCCGCCGGCGATGGTATCCACCGTGTCCCACCAGGATTTCATGACGAGCATGTATTCGATCGTGTTGATAAACCCGGATGGCAGATCGTTCTCACACCTGCCCAGCAGGCCCGTGGCTGCGTATTGAAATTCACGCTGGGGGAGAGCCCATAGATCCCGCAAAATGACATCCAGCTCGTAGATGGGCGGGATCCCATGGGAGGCGAGGAATTCCTTCATGAGCGAGGCCATCAGAGGCGACTTGATGCCCAGGTATTCGAACTGGTCGCGCATATATTTTTTCATCGGCGCGGCCTGGGCGGGATCGGCGTGTTTTTCGAGCAATGTTTTGAGAGAGGCAACGTAGGGGTGCATGGCTTTCTCCTTGTAAGGTGCGTGAGGAAAACAAGTAGACAAGGAAATAAGTAAATCAGCTGTGAAGTGCCACGTGATCAACCGTTCACGGACGGGAACGTCACGGGACGGGCGTATCCTCCGGATCGTAGGGCTGGACAAAGTTCACCAGCCAGTCTCCCTGGCCTTGATCGACAACGGCCGAGAACGGGGTGACGATATGGATCCACGTCCGGCCGGGATGCAGCGCGACCGGGTTCCCCTGGGCGCCGACGAAATGCATGGGGCGGACCAGGCCGGTCTTCTTTTCATACTCACGATTCCCGGTCGACCAGTAGATCTTGAACGCCTGGCCATCCCGGAAGAGGTAAGCCGGCTCCTTCTGGCCCATGCTGAAATCGATCTCCAACTGGTTGTGGCGATAGCGATGGTGCTCGGCAAAGACGACGATCACATTCTCGAATGCCATCTGCCGCTTTGAGAGCCGGTCGATCGCCGGGATGAGCCTGCCGGTACCATCGGCCAGATCTGTCCAGCGCAGATAGGATCCCGAGACCGGATCGTACTGCCAGGCCGATTGGGTGTAGGCATGGTAAAAAACGTGAATGTCACCGGCAGGCTTACCGCCCTCGGGAGGCGTGTCTGAAAATAAGTTTCCTGAATAATTGACCGGCTGTTTTGGATTCAGGTTTTCCTCTGCCAGCTCGCGCAGGCGCGTCACCGGCAGCAGCGCGCTGTTGGGGGTGGTCTTATCCACGCCAAAGACGATCTGGCAGGCGTCCAGCATTTCGCCGATATCCCAGGCGGCGCTGGCGTACACAAGACAGCTATTGGGAAACATGCCGCCGATCTGGTTGTAGGTCAGCCGGCCCGAGCGGATCGGTCCCACGTAGTCCACGGTCGGGATGTACCAGGGCGTGCTCGTGGCAACCGGATTGGGCGTGGGGCTTACGCCATTGTCCAGGACCAGGCCGGCGTCCCAGTAGGATTCGGTGGCATCCGCGGCGAAGATCTTTGTCTCTCCGTTTGTATCCACGTCGCTGTCACGATCATCGTCGCTGACATCCGGCATCGTAAACTTATAAGAATCGGAGATTTGAAACTGCAGGATGACATTCCCGGCAGGGCGGTCGAATGCATAGTAGCCATTGGCGTCCGTGGTGGTCTCCTTCAGGACGTTGCGACTGGCCGCGTCCAGCAGGCGGACGCAGACGCCGCCGACGCCGGCCTCCCAATCCTCTTGCCGTCCGTCGGCGTTCTCGTCGAGCCAGACCCGGTTCCCGATCCAATCCCCCTGCGGACGAACGATCTTTTCCCGCACTTTACACCCGCCCAGGATATCCGGAATCGAACGGGGGTACTGGCCATAGAAGACATTCATAAAGCGCGTGGCACCTTCGCCGATATACAGCTCATAGACCCAGGGCGCAAAGCCGGGACCTGCCTGCGGACGGGCCGTGAAAGGCATGTTGCTGATCGAGACCAGAACGGCGGGCAGGCCGAGCAGGGATGGGTCCTGCACGGCGCGCCCGGTCAATGGGTTCACGCCGCTGGGAAAGTCCTCCAGCTCAGGTCCCAGGGAGGTTAAAGGTAGATGAGGTTGTGAGGTGGCAGTACTTGTAGGAATGGATGCTACTGTCGGTGTGGGGGAGGCGGAGAAATGTGTTTGTGTGGCAGTTGGCGGCTGAACCACTGGCGGGCTGGAGGAGCAGGCAGCAAGGAGCGCGAGAATGAGCCAGGATGCACGGCGCATGCAGTGATTGTACCGTCGCCATCCGGGATTGCGAGGAGAACAGATCCCAACGACAACCCCACGATTGTCTGGCGCTGGTGGATCAATTTTGCTTTGCACCTTCCGGCGCGACAAAGCGGGCGCGGAAGATACCGGCCTTGCGATCCTCGAGATACGACTGCAGGGAATAGATGATCACCCAGGTATGGCCGGGCTTGAGGGCGGCGGGGGTACCGTCCGGGTTGATGAACTGGATGGGCCGGGCCCGGCCGGTTTTCTTCTCATAGTCGCCGGCCATGGTGCTCCACTTAATCTTGTACATCCGTCCATCGCGGAAGAGATAGGCATCGCCCTGGTTGCCGGGTGCCAGGTTGATATCCACGATGGTGGGCGTGATGACATTATGCTGGGCGAACAGCAGGATGACGTTCTCGAACTGCACCTGCCTGCCGTTCAAGCGGTCCACCAATGGGTGCAGGACGCCGGCTTTGTCCGGGCGGGATTCGTCGATGTAGCGCCACCAGGCGCCGGAGGCCGCGTCATAGGTAAACTTGGACTGGTTGAGCAGCGCCCAATATTCACGCAGCTCGGTGGCCGGCACGCCGCCCGCCGGGGGAGTGTCGGAGAAGAGATTGCTGGCGTAGTTGAAGAGCGAATGTGACTTCCTGTTCTGCTCGGAGATGCGGGCCATGCGCTCCAGGGGCAGCATGGCGCCTCCACCCTTGATCGTGTGCGCCACGGTCGCGCAGCCGGGGATCTGGGCCAGCACGACCGGGTCGGCGGAGGCGTAGATCAAGCAGCTGCCCGGATACGTGCCGCCCATGTATTTATAAAAAATACGTCCCGAGCGGATGGGTCCCACTTCTGCTGCGGGAAGCTTGGCGGAAGGATCGGGCGTCGGAGTCACGGTGTCAGACGGGACGAGTCCGGCGTCCCAAAAGAAGAACGAAGCGTTTGAGATGTCGATCGGGTCCGTCTGACCGGAGGCCGGGTCCGCGTCGCTATCGACTGCCTCGGCCCCGGCGTTTTTCTGTGTGAACTCCAGCCAGGACGGCCTTTTTATCTCGATCCGATATCTGCCGGCCTGCACGTTGAATCCATAATAACCGTTACTGTCGGTCTTGGTCTGCTGGAGGACCGTACCGTTCTGATCGAGCAGGTTCACGCAGATGCCGCCGATCCCGTTCTCGCCGGGATCCTGGATCCCATTCCGGTTGGCATCGTCCCAGACGCGGTTGCCGAGGATCAAATCTGTCTGTGCCAAGGGTTGGGAGCGGACCTCACAGTCACCATGTAAGGGAATTTCAGGTTTCGGCACCTCGCCGTAAAATACGGCTAGGTGCCGGGTGGAACCTTCGGTGATGTAATACTCGTAGACGAACGGCGTGAACGAGAAGCCTGCCTGGGGACGGGCCGCGGGGGGGAAGTGTGAAATGGATAGGAGCAGTGCCGGGTAGGCAAGCTGCGCAGGGTCCGGGACGCGCTCGCCGGTCAGCGGATTGACGCCTTCCGGAAACTGGTCGGGTCCATAGGCGACCGTTGCCGGAAGCGGCTGCGGGGTAGCCGAGAGGGCCGGCGTTGAAGTGGCAGAAGTTTCAGCTGCAGGAATTGTAGGAGTGGATGTTTCCTGTGTTGGCGCAGCCGGTAAGGTTGCTGCTGAACCATTTGTGCTACAGGCGGCGAGAAGGAATAGGAAAATCCATATAAGGTTTGTTTTTCGGATCATGGTTATTTTGAATAAAGCCTTACGAAGTTTTTTCGGAAGGTACGCACTGCACGAAGCCAGTCTTCGCAAGGCTGCAGGGGTTGGGGTAAACCGCGAATCGCCTGTTCTCATACCAGGTCTATTCGCGCTTTGATATCATGTTGTACCCCTTCATTTCATACGAAATGATCACTTGGCACCTTTGGGCTGTTCGAACTGCAGCAGCCAGTCGCCTGGCGATTTCTCCGTGACGGAGGTCCTGGGGGTGACAACAATAATCCAGGTATGGCCGGGTTTGAGGGGGAAGGGGGTCTTATCATCCGGGTAGTAAAAACGGATGGGTTTTCGGCGGCCGGATTGGACCTCCTGCGGGCTGGCCACTGTGCTCCAGCGGATATCATATTTTTGGCCGTCGCGGAACAGATTGGCATCCCCCACCCAGTCCTGCTCGAGATGAATTCTCAGGTTGGTCGGCGAGACGACTTCGTGTTCTGCATATAGTACGATGACGTTCTCGAAATGTAACTGCCGCCCGGACAGGCGGTCCACTTCACTGTGCAGTTGCCCGGCCGTGTTTGGATCGGCATCGTCCACGTAGCGCCACCAGCCCTGGTAGAGCGGGTCATACACCCAGGCGGACTGGTTGAGCCAGGCGATATATTCGTCCAGCCGGGCGGCCGGCTTGCCTCCTGTAGGAGGCTCGTTTGAGTAGACGTTGCTCGAATAATCGATCGGTTGGTCGGTGGTCCGGTTTTTCTTTGTGTACTGGATCATCTCGTTGATATCCAGCATGTAGCCGCCGCCCTGGATATCGTGATAGACGAACGCACACTTGGGCAGCTCCACCAGCACCTCTGCCGAGGCAAAGGCGTAAATGAGGCAGGACTCCGGGAAGAACGCCTGGATATCGGCATACACCAGCCGTCCCGAACGGACCGGTCCCACCTTGGCAGGCGGCAGCCCGGTGGTCGGGGCAGGCACCTGGACCGGGATCAGGCCGGCGTCCACATTGAGGAGCGGGGCGGAGACATCCAGCAGGCCGCTCCAGCCGGTGGTAGGGTCCATATCGCTGTCCTGCTCGTCGTTCATCACATCTCTTGCGGTAAATTCCATGCCATCCGGTTTTGCAACGGCGACGTAGTAACTGCCCGGCTCGACATTGAAACCATAATAGCCGTTGGTATCCGTCGTCGACTCTTGCAGCAGCTGGTGGTTCGAGTCATACAGGAATACACAGACCCCGCCGATCCCGTTCTCCCAGGGCTCGTGGATGCCGTTCTGATTCTCGTCGTCCCAGACCTGGTTGCCGACGATCAGACCGGTCGCGGTGAATATTTCCTTCCTGACATCGCAGTTTCCTGTAAGGGGAATTTCAGGCGCCGGGAACTGGCCGTAGAACGTCGTCAGGAAGCGGGTGGCGCCTTCCGTAATGTAGATCTCGAAGACATAGGGGGCGAACGACAACCCGGCCTGCGGCCGGGCCGTGGGCGGGAAATGAGAGATCGACAGCAGCGTGGCAGGGATCTGCAGCAGCGATGGGTCCTTGACCGCCAGCCCGGTCAGCGGATTGATGACCTCCACATAGGGGGTCGGCCCAGGCGTTTGCGTCGTAACTTCAGGAAAGGTGGACGGGGTGGATTGCGTGGGGGAGGATGTAGGGGAAACTGTGGCAGCTTCAATACTTGAGCTGCAGCTGTTGAGAAGAAGGGAAAGGATGAGAATTATAAGAACAGGAAAACAACTTGGGTTACGAAACATTCTTTGATGCTGTAAGGAGCTTTTCCTCACCGGGACCCTTCTTCCTTCAGGAGAGAGTCCTGGCGAGGACATTTATTCCTGAAACCCCTGCCTGACCCGCCGATAGGTATCCTCCAGCAGCTCAGGCAGCACGCGCACTTCTCCGATGCTGGACATGAAGTTCGTGTCGCCTGCCCAGCGGGGTACGATGTGAATATGGACGTGTGCTTTTACGCCCGCGCCGGCCGCCTCCCCGATGTTGGCTCCCATGTTGAAGGCAGGCGGGTTGTAGATTTTACGCAGAACCGTCATACAACGGGTCGTCAGCTCCATCATCTCGGCGCGGGTCTCCGGGTCAAGTTCCTCAAGATTGGGTTTATGCACATAGGGGACAACCATGAGATGTCCGCTTGTATATGGATAACGGTTGAGGATCACATAAGCATGCTCGCTGCGAAAGGCGATGAGATTCTCCGTGCCATCCTCGACGTCCTGCACCATGCAGAAAATACAACCTTCCACCTTACTATTTTGAATATATTCCATACGCCAGGGGGACCACATGTGTTTCATAAGATTGTCAGATTGTAGCAGAAAATCCATCTTTCATCTTTCCTCTTATTGTTTTTTCACACTCTTTTTCCCATTTGTTTGCCATGCCTTCCTAATTCAACATTTTTCGATTATCCTCCTGGCAATGCAGCCCACTCTTTTCTCCACCCAACAGTGGACCGTTTCCAAGCTGACCTTCTACATCCGCAGGCTCCTGGAGGAGAATGAAGTGCTTCAGGATGTTTGGGTACAGGGGGAAGTCTCGAACCTTTCACGCCCTGCCTCGGGACACATCTATTTCACTCTGAAGGACGCCTCTGCCGCCCTCAAATGCGTCATGTGGAAGACCTCTGCTGGCCGATTAAGGATGGGCCTGCAGGACGGCATGGAGATCGAAGTCCATGGCCGGATCGGGGTCTACGAAGTGAGCGGACAGTACCAGCTGTATGCAGACCAGATCCGCCCGGTGGGCGAGGGGGCCCTGTACCAGGAATTCATGCGCCTCAAGTCCATGCTCGACGCGGAGGGATTGTTCGATCCCGGGCGCAAGCGTCCCATTCCCATGCTTCCCCGTCGGATCGGCATCGTGACCTCGGCAACCGGCGCGGCACTTCGTGACATGCTCAATACCCTGCGCCGGCGGCTGCCGGTCGTGGAAGTCCTCCTTGCGCCTTCCCCTGTCCAGGGGGGGGAGGCGCCCCCAGCGCTGGTGAAGGCCCTCCAGGCGCTCAACCTGCAGTCTCCGGATGTCATCCTCATGGCGCGCGGCGGCGGCTCCATCGAAGACCTGTGGGCTTTCAACGACGAGCGGGTCGTCCGGGCGGTGGCCGGATCGTCTGCACCGGTCATCTGCGGGGTCGGCCACGAAACGGATTTCACCCTCTCGGATTTTGCCGCCGACCTGCGCGCACCCACACCAACTGCTGCGGCAGAGCTGGCGACCCAGATCACCCTGCAGGATCTTCTCGGCCAGTTGGAGAACTTCCGCAGCCGCCTTGGCGCGGCGACGATGAGCCTGCTGATCGAGAAGCAGAATCTTCTGTCCTCGCTGATCGCGGGCCTGCGTTATGCCTCGCCGGAACGCCGCATCCACTCCGAGCGCCAGCGCGTGGACGAGCTTGCGCGCCGCGCCCAATCCTCCGTGCTCCATCATGTCCAACTGCAGTCGGCGCACCTGCGCGGCATGGACCGCCGCCTGGACGCTTTGAACCCCCTGGCGGTGCTGGCCCGCGGCTATGCGGTGGTGACGCGCAAGGAGGATGGCAGTGTTGTTTCACGGGTGGAACAGGCTACGGAGGAGATGAAGGTCCGGGTGAGCGACGGAGAATTCAATGTGAAGCGCGAGAGTTAGGAGCAATCATGGCAAAATCATCCTCTAAAAATACACAAAAACCGGTCGGAGAAATGACGTATGAACAGGCCCTGGCGGAGCTCGAGGAGATCGTGACCGCCCTGGAAGGGGAACAGAACCAGCTCGACGATGCGATCAAACTCTTCGAGCGGGGACAGGCCCTGGCTTCGCGCTGCGGCGAGCTGTTGGAAGCGGCAGAGCTAAAGGTCAAGCAGGTCGTCGGCGATGGGATCCTGCCCTTCGAGGAAGAAGACGAATGAACCTTGCGGCAATTCTTCAGAACAAAGCCTTGATCGCAGGTCTTGCAGCCTGGGCCCTGGCACAGCTGATGAAGCTGCCGCTCGATTATGTGCGGACGCGTAAATGGAACTGGTCCCTGTTGCTGACAACAGGCGGCATGCCTAGCTCGCATTCGGCCCTCGTGACCGCCACCACGCTGGCTGTGGGCCTGTATTATGGATTCGATAATCCGACCTTTGCGATCGGGATGGTGATCACAATGGTCGTTACGTATGACGCGGCGGGCGTGCGCCAGCAGGCAGGCATCCATGCCCAGCGCATCAACGTGCTCTTTGAGGAGCTGATGCAGGGCCATCCCATTAATGAGAAGGATCTGCGGGAGGTCATCGGCCATACACCCTTCGAGGTGGCTGGTGGAATCATTCTGGGGATTGTGGTGGCCATCCTGCAATGGATGATCTGGAAATAGCGGCATAGGAAGGCGGCAGCTGGCCGCCTTCTTTTTTGTGCGCCCAGCATGGGCGTTGGCTAGAGAGTGAAAGACTCTTATGAGGGTTGGTTGCACCAATCATTAGCGGAAGGCAAGGGCGTCACCGTGAGGTGGGGTCTAGAGGAAGCTGG
>JBLMZU010000386.1:0-6406 GCA_050258995.1 Bacteroidota bacterium | reverse complement strand
GATCCCGTTGGAGGATATCCATGATGGATGGGAGCAGGCAGGCCAGGTCGGGCAGGAGGTCTACGGTGCCGGACTGCCCTTTGGACTTGTGCCGCGTCATTATCATCGCCTGGAGGAGGAGGGATTCATGATATTCGTGGATTATCCAACCCTCAATTATAAGGACGACGAAAAGGGGCAGGTATCGTTTCAGGTGTTTGGCGATCCGCGGCTGAGCTGCCGCATGCGTCTCATTCCAAGTGGCAAAAAATCCCTGCCCGCCCTGGAAGTGGAAACTGAACTCGACGGGCAGAAGGCGACCCCCAGGTCTGTACAGACCGAGGAAGGGCACCTGGAGTATGAATTATTTGGGGGCCACACGGTTTATGTGAAATGGCCAGCCCGCAAAAGTTACTCCCGAAATGGAAAGGAATAGGGTGATGAAAGAAGTATTAAATAATGAGCTGAACACTCAGTTGTTCAACTATGAGCTGGAGAGCGTAAACGGCAAGAATATTTTGATCACAGGCGGGACCACCGGCATCGGCCGCTCGACCGCCATTTTGCTCGCGGCACAGGGCGCGCAGGTCATGATCTTTGGCCGGCATGAACAGGAATTAAAGGATGCCGTTCGCGACATTCAATCCACCGGAGGGACGGTAACCGGCTTTACGGCTGATACATCCAATCCGGAGGATATCCGCCGGGTTTTCAAGGAGGTAGACCAGAAGATGGGCAGGCTCGATATCCTGATCAACAACGCAGCCCTGGGCTATAACTCCGTGATGGAAGGCGAATACAAGGATTGGCAATACATCGTCAATACCAACCTGCTGGGATACATGGCCATGGCGCACGAAGCCATCGAGCGCATGAAAGCCAACAGGTGGGGACATATTATCAATATCGGCTCGATGAGCGCGGATGTCCGCGAGAAGAATAGCTCTGTCTACGTTGCCACCAAGGCCGGAATCGAGGGCTTTTCAGAGGCCCTCCGCAAGGAAGTAAATTCCCTGGGGATCAAGGTCACCCTGGTCGAGCCGGGCGCCGTGGGGACGGACATGCAGCCCCAACCCCCCGATGAACAGCGCAAGCTCCAGGAAAAAATGGAAATGCTAAAGTCGGAGGACATTGCCGCCTGTGTGCTGTATGCGCTGACCCAGCCCAGGCGCTGCGATGTGGTCCTTGTGCAGATCCGACCGCATTTGCAACCCATCTAGTGCGCCAGGGAACTGATGAGCAAACGAGTACTTTATGGGCGCGAAGATCCGGAAGGTCCTGCGCCATTGCTCCCAAGACTTTATCACAGGACCGGGAGCATAAAAAAACCTATCAAAGGAATTGGATGAACCATGAATATTACAATCACACCTGAACCAAAACGGGTTGCATTTATTGGCAACTACCTGCCCAGAAAATGTGGAATCGCAACTTTTACCTCCGATCTGGCCGAATCGTTCGCCGAGCAATTTCCCGAGATCCAGACCATGACACTGGCCATGAACGATACCGAGGAAGGCTACGCCTATCCCAGCCAGGTGCGGTACGAGATCGCCCAGGACGATCGTTTCGATTACGAGCAGGCTGCCCATTTCCTGAACCAGCAGGCCGTGGACATCATTAGCCTGCAGCATGAATATGGCATCTACGGGGGACTGGCCGGCAGCCATATCCTGACGCTGCTGCGGAATGTGACGTCACCGGTCGTCACGACGCTGCATACCATTTTGGAAAATCCCCTCCCGGAGCAATACCGGGTGATGAAGGAAATCATAAAACTGTCCAACCGTCTGGTGGTCATGAGCCAGCGGTCCATCAAGCTGCTCCGTGAGGTGTACGACGCGCCGATTGAAAAAATCGACCTGATCCCTCATGGGATCCATGATGTGCCCTTTGTTGACCCCGGATTTCATAAGGATAAGTTTGGCGCTGAGGGAAAGTTTGTCATCCTGACTTTCGGCTTGTTATCCGATAACAAGGGCATCGAGTATGTGATCGAGGCCCTGCCAGAAGTCGTGGAGCGCTACCCCAATATTTTGTACGTAGTGCTGGGGTCCACGCATCCTCACGTGATCCTGCATGAAGGGGAGAAATATCGCCAATCCCTGCAGGCGCGAGTGAAAGAGCTCGGCCTGGAGGAAAATGTACTCTTCCTCGATCAGTTCGTCAATTTGAAGGATCTTAAGGAATTCATCGGCGCAGCGGACATCTACATTACTCCTTATCTAGGCCGCGAGCAGATTGTTTCCGGCACGCTGGCGTATACCGTGGGAGCGGGCAAGGCAGTGATCTCCACCCCGTACCGCTACGCCGAAGAGCTTCTGGCGGAGGGACGGGGATTACTTGTCCCGTTCAAGGATTCAAAGGCGATTACCGAAAAGATCCTGTATCTGCTGGATAATGAAGCCGAGCGCAACGCAATGCGCAAACGCGCCTATCTGTTCGGCCGGGACATGATCTGGCCGAATGTCGCCCGTAGTTATATGAAGAGCTTCGAGGAGGCGCGCCGCCAGAATATCAATCAATTGTTCGCGATCCCGGTCACAGGCTTTTCCTCCGAGCGGATCGGGGAGAGTCCCGAGCTCAATCTCGATCATCTCAAGCGGATGACCGATGGGACTGGAATGCTGCAGCATTCCGTGTTCAGTGTCCCTAATTATGATGAGGGCTACACAACCGATGACAATGCACGCGCGCTGATCGCGATGGTCCAGTTGGAGCATATTGAAAATATCTCCGATACCGAGACGGATGAACAGCTCATCTCCACAAGCCATGAGCTGGGCCGCAAGTACCTGGCGTTCCTGTGGCACGCGTTTAATCCAAAAAACAAGCGCTTTAGGAACTTCATGGCCTACAACCGGACATGGCTTGAGGAAGTGGGGTCGGAAGACAGTCACGGCCGCACTATCTGGGCGCTGGGAACGGTATTGAACAAGTCAACAGATCAAGGACTGCAGGGGATGGCCGGGCGATTATTTGAAGCCTCCATTTCATCCGTCCTTGCGTTTCCCAGTCCGCGTGCCTGGGCCTTCACCATCCTGGGAACGGAAAGGTATTTAAGACGATATCCGGGAGATCGAGCAGTGCTGGCTGTACAGGAAACCCTCGCAGGGAAGCTGATCGAACTCTACCGAAAGAATCGCAGCGAAGACTGGCCGTGGTTCGAGGATATTGTGACGTACTGCAACCCGGTCCTCCCGCAGGCATTGATCCGCTACGGTCGTTCCACAGGAGAGGAGGAGGCCGTTGAGATCGGCATCGACTCCCTGGAATGGCTGGTCCGGCTGCAGCAGTCTGAGCATGGCTGGATTATGCCGATCGGCAGCATGGGCTTTTACCGCCGCAACGGCGAAATCGCCTATTTTGACCAGCAACCGGTGGAGGTCTATTCGATCATTTCCGCTTGTCTTGATGCCTATCGGGTCACCAAGGAGCTCACCTGGTACAGTGCTGCCAGCCAGGCTTTCGAGTGGTTCTTTGGCCGGAATGCCTTGGGCCTGCCGGTCTACGATGCGGAGAGCGGCGGCTGCCGGGACGGCCTGCACATCGACCGCTTGAATGAAAACCAGGGCGCCGAATCGACCCTGTCTTATATCCAGTCCCTGCTGGAAATGAGACAGTTTGGAGCGGAGACTCTTACGCAGCGCCGGAACAAGGGCCAGATGGTCCCGGCCAAATCCGGCTCGCTTCTTCACAGCCATTCGAATTTTCATTAAATCTGACCGCTCGTATAAAGATACGAAAACACCTTCCCTTTGAATAGCCTGGGAAGGTGTTTTTCAATCAAAAGACCTGGATCAAAGCCTTTGGTCGTGATCCCGGTACGGGCCCGGTTCATTGGTCGGGTTTCCTCGGACGGTGTAGGTGCGCCCGTGTGTATCAAGCCAGTCAAGCAAAGTACTGACCCGGCTGGTAGCCATTGCAATACTATAATCTGCCGCGCCATAATACAGACGCAGGGTATCACCATCCGGATCGACAACGTGGCCACAGGGAAAAACCACATTGCCGACATCCCCCACGCGCTCATAATCTTCCTCGGCGGCAAACACCCATTCATCACCACGGATCAGGCAGGTCTCGGGAGATTCAAGCTCAAATAGAGCCAGGCCAAGCCGATATAAGGATCCGGATGCAGTATGTCTTACGCCGTGATAAACGACCAGCCAGCCGCGCGGTGTTTCAATGGGCGGGTTGCACAGCCCGATCTTGTTGGCATCCCACCAGGCGCCGCGGCGCGCTTCGAGCATCATCTTATGCGTGCCCCAGTGTTTAAGATCGTTGGAATAGGAGATCCACATATGTGCCCCGAACGTGCCCACCGGCCTGTGGATCAGTGCCCATTCGCCATTGATCCGGCGCGGCAGCAGCGCCGCGTCCTTATCTTCCGGAGGCATAATCACGCCCAGTCGCTCGAAGGAATGGAAGTCGCGGGTCAATGCCATCGAAACCCCGGGTCCGCCGCGCGAGTAGGATGTATACAGGATTGCGTATTGCTCCATCTCAGGGACATAAGTAATGCGCGGGTCCTCTACCCCCCAGATCTCTTCCGGATAGTTTTCGAAGTCTGCCATAAAGGTCGGCTCACTGTCAATCTGCCAGTTGGTAATCCCATCCTTCGAACGGGCAGCCGTCAAATGAGAGTGACCGCGCATGTCCTCTACACGGCACAACAGGAGGGTCGTTCCATCTGGCAAAAGAACCGCACCGGGGTTGAAGATGGTATTTGCTCGATAAGGCCAGTCCTCTGAAGTCAAAATAGGGTTATCCGGGTGGCGGGTAAAAAGAGAATTTCTTTTGGATCGAACAGGGCTCATGGAATGGTTCCTTTCCTATGGATAAGGTATATGATTCTTAACTGCTTTCAGCAGAAAGTATTATCCACATGGCATGGTTCAATGTTCTTATGGTTGAAGCAGTGCCTCAATGGGAAAAATGCGTGTGCAATCCGGGGATAATTCTATCATCTGCATGTTGTTTTCTGCAGTCTTGCTCACGGTGCGATCTCGATTCGCAGCGCTCAACCGCCCGTGCTTGAGAGTTGTTGAAGCTCGCTGCCTGCCGGCGTGGAATTGGGATTAAGCGTATATGCCCGTGTCAGGTCCTCGATCGCTCCCTGCCGGTCTCCCAGCGCGGCCTTTGCCATCCCGCGCCAGTAGTAGGTTTCCTCCAGAACCGGCTTATCCACATTGAGCAGCGTGGAATGGGCCAGGTTGATCACATCCTGGTAGCGCCCGGTATGATAATAGGCGCTGTAGGGGCCATCCTGGTACCACAATAATCTCCACGGGCGTTCTTTTTCGGGAAGAGTCGCGTACAGGCGAAACGCATTGTCATATGCCTGGGCCGCATTGGCATAGTCCTGTAAATACACCAGGTTAGAGCCAGCATTGAACCAGGCAAAAAACTGCTCGCGGCCGGTCAGACTGTTGGCTTCTGCCAGGGCAAGGTTGGCAGCGTTCAGGAAATTTGCCTGTGGCTCGGCATTCATACCAAGCAGGGAATTGATCTCCGCAGCGCGCTCCCGAGGAAAAATAACCACATAGACATCATTGAAGTGCCGCCAGAACTGTGAGATCGTGTTATATGAAACCCCGTACGCCTCCGGCGGACCCTCATACGAATCAAAGACCAGGAACTGTCCGCGCGAATCGTCATATCCGCTCAGGATCTGGTAATGGCCAAGCCACGAACGATCATGCGGATCCTCCAATCCCTTTTCGATCAACACGGGATAGCCTGCTGCCAGCAATCTCTTGAGAGTCGCCAGGTCGCCACCGACGCGCCAGAGGGCATCATATTGCGTATTCTTCTGGACGTAATCCACAATCTCGAACGGATTGACATTCTTATCGTCGGTCTCAAAATTGGGGCGCAGGTAGGCACGGGTCTGGAACTGGTCCCCCGTCCAGCCCCAATAGGAAAGGACCATCGCCAGACTGGCGGGCGCGCAGTTATTGAACTTCTGGTATTCATGCCGGATCCCAGTCAGGGAGATGCCTGCGGGGAGGGGCGCCCAGGTCGCACTGGGGACAGGTGAAGGTGAGGGTGTTCCTGTCAGCACAGGGAGTCCGGTCTGAGTCGGCACGAGTGCCATGGCAGTCAGGGTGGCATGCACGATGGCATCCACCTGCTCTTGCGGAACGAACACCACCTGTTCCGGCGGGCTGAGAAAGCGTTTGACCTGCACCCGAAAGGTGTCCACCCGCCAGGCCAGCCGGTCATAAACAGGCGGAAGGTTATACACCAGGGCAGACAGCAGGCACAGGCCAGCGACCCCCACGAGGAAGATCGGCAGATATTGTCTACGCACGTCAGGGATTATAACATTGGGAAAATCAGCAGGCTTTTACGAGCTTTGGCCGCAGGCACGTTCTGCAAGCTGGACGGCCAGGCCGGGATAGCGCGAAGGGGGAGGGCGTCA
>JBLMZU010000385.1:0-5028 GCA_050258995.1 Bacteroidota bacterium | reverse complement strand
ACAAGATCGAAGTGCCGGCCTTCCTTGAACCAGTCCAGGGCTTCACGCGGGTATTCTGTTTCGTGAGCATCCATGCCCCATTTTTCGGTCTGGAGACGAAGGATGCGGCGGTTTGTAGCGTTATCGTCCACGATCAATACCCTCTTGTCCTGCAGAGCGGGCTGGATGCCCTTGATATCGCGTGCTGTTTTGCGTTCCGAGACAACAGCCGGTTCTGCAATGATGGTGAACATAAAGCAGGAGCCATGCCCCACGCCTTCGCTTTCGGCATGCATTTCCCCGCCCATCATTTCGGCCAGACGCTTGCTGATGGCCAGGCCCAGACCTGTGCCGCCAAACTTGCGCGTGGTAGAGGAGTCCGCCTGGGAGAAAGACTGGAAAAGACGCGGCATGTGAATGGCGGAGATGCCAACACCTGTATCCCGTACCGTGAAGTGTAACTCGTTCTTCCGGCTGCCTTTCTTTACCGTGAGCACCACTTCCCCCTGGTCGGTGAATTTGACCGAGTTGCTGAGCAGGTTGATCAGGATCTGGCGCAGGCGGGTGACGTCGCTGCGGACCGCGGCCGGGACATCGTCTTCGATCAGGTAGGCGATATCCAGTCCCTTTTCGATGGCGCGCGCGGCCGTCAGGTCCAGAGCAGACTCAACGCATTCGCGCAGGTCAAAGGGCTGGACCTCCACATCCATTTTGCCGGCTTCGATCTTGCTGAAGTCGAGGATGTCATTAATGATGGCCAGCAGGGCGTCACCGGAGTTGCGGATGGTCTCGGCATATTCCCGCTGTTCCTTGTTGAGCTCCGTGTCCATCAGCAGGCCGCTCATGCCAATGACCGCGTTCATCGGGGTGCGGATCTCGTGGCTCATGGTGGCCAGGAAGGAGCTCTTGGCTTCATTGGCAGCTTCCGCGGCGGCCCGGGCTGCCTGGGCTTCATTGAAGAGACGTGAATTTTCGATCGCGATCGCTGCCTGCCGTCCCAGCCCGACGAGGAAGTCCAGGTCCGTCTGGGAGAAGGTACCGTTGCTGCGCTCCTTATAAATGGAAAGCACGCCAATCGTACGGCTGCTGGCAATAAGTGGGGCCACCATTAATGTCCGCGGCGACTCCTCTTTGTCGGGCGTACCCGTCACGTGCACGCCGCGCGGGTCAAGATCGACATTGTCAATCACCTCCGCGATCCCGGACTGGGCGATACTGCCCGTGATCCCTTCGCCGAGCAGAAGAGTATCCTCCGCATATTCTGCGGCATACTGCCCAAGGGCCAGGGTGGTTCTCATTGTTCTGCCATCTGAATCCAGGAGGCGCAGTATGGTATCACTGGCCCCAAACAAGTCGTGTACATTTTTGACCACAGTCTTTACAACTGTTTCCAGATTCAATGTCGCCGAAAGCTCGCGTCCTACATTGGCAATGGTGGCCATCTGGCCGGCATTGCGCTGTGTTTCGGCATGCAGCCGGGCGGTGTGGATCGCTGCGCCTGCATTGGCCGCAATCGTGGAAAGCAGGCGTAAGGAATCATCGTTGAAGATCCCTTCCCGTGTGGTGGATTGGACGCTCAGGACGCCGATGGTCTCCCGGCCGGATTTGATCGGGACACCCAGGTAGGAGAGCGCCTCCCGGCCGACGCGCGCCACGCCAATCTCCCGGCTGTGTTCGTCCACGTTCCTGTTAATCAACAATGGCTCGCCAGACTGGATGATCCTGCTGGTTAATCCCTCGCCAAGAGGAAGTGTAGTGAACACCTCACCATCTTGGTATGGGAAATGAATGAGCCTGGATTGAGGATCGAGCAGGGCCACATAAGCAATATCGGCGTTGAAGATCTTCCGCATCTGGTCACCGATCAACTGGATTATGCTGTCCAGCTCCGTCTCCACGACGAGCGCCTGGCTGACCGTACTGATGGCAGCAAGCTCTCCCGCCCGCTGTTCGGTTTCCTTGAGCAGGCGCTGTGTTTCATCGAAGAGGCGGGCGTTTTCAAGGGCGACGCTCATGGAGTTGGCCAGCGTCTGCAGGAGGCGTATGTCAGAAGAACTGTAAGCATGTTCTCTTTCATGGTCCTGAAGACTGACATACCCTCCCCAAGTCCTCCCGCCAAGCGATAGCGGAACAAAGAGGAAGGTTTTTGGAGTCTGGTGCGGCATCGTTTCCCCCAGCCCAAATTTCTCCATCCATTGATCTACGTTTTCATCGATTAAGTATGGCTTGGTTGTACGCAGCATATCCTTCATTGGATCCTTCCAGGGAGGTATTGCAAAACCAATGGATTGAAGCTCTTCCTTGATGTCATTTGCAATCCCATAACGAATATTGATTATTTTCTTCTCATGGTCAATGGTGCTAATCAGCACAGCACGAGCATTAAATATTTTCTGGATCTTATCGCCGACCAAATCATATATTGCCTGCATATCCAGCTTGGAGGCAAGGCCTTCCTGCACACTATTGATGATGGCCAACTCGGCATTTCGCTCTTCCGTCTCTTTAAGCAACAACTGGGTTTCATCGAACAGGCGTGCGTTTTCGAGGGCTACACTCATCGAGTTGGCAAGTGTCTGTAACAGGCGTAAATCATCCTGATCAAAGGCATTTTGTTTATAACTCTGGATGGAGACTGCACCTAATACCCTTTGCCCGGCAAGGATCGGTACTCCCATGAATGTTTCATTTTGATCGACTGTCTCCCCTTCTCTTACCATCCGAACGGAGCCTAACCTTTCCGCCTCTTCTGTTGTGCCAAGGAGCAGTGCTTCACGGTTGTCAATCATGACTGCCGTCAGGCTGGGACGGTTGATGATTCCATCCGGAAATGGGATTCTGTCCCCGCGGTCCACGTAGTAGCGATTGAACGCCCAATCTCTTTCTGCGTCGTACATTCCCACAGAGACAGTATCTGCTTCGAAAATTTCCCGCAATTTGTCGCCAACCAGATCCACAATTTCCTGCAGATTTAGTTTTTGGGCCAGGCCTGCCTGCACACTGTTGATAATGGCCAGTTCAGCGTTGCGCTGCTCCGTCTCGCGGAGGAGGCGCTGGGTCTCGTCGAAGAGACGGGCGTTTTCCAGCGCAACACTCATCGAGTTGGCAAGGGTTTGCAGCAGGCGAACATCCAGCTCACTGAAAGCGTCATAACGATCTACGTTCTGGAGACTGACATAACCGGTAACCTGCTGGCCCACCATAAGTGGAACAAACACCAGGGATTTCGGTACCTCTGTTCCCTCCACCACGTTTCCCCCGCTTTGTTGAATCTCCTCCAATGTGATGTGGTTGTTAAGATATGACTGCCGGGTATCCATCAAGTACTGGCGGACGCCATCATACCGGCGGGGAGCCGGATAATACCTCCGCCCTTTTTCGATATTATATTTGAACTCTTCCATCTGGTGTACGGCATCCAGGGTGCCAATCAGGACGACCTGTGCATCAAAGATATTCCGGATTTTGTCACCGACCAGATCGTAAATGGCCTGGATCTCCAGCTTTGATGCCAGCCCCTGCTGTACACTGTTGATGATCTGCAGCTCGGCAGCGCGCTGCTCGGTCTCCTTGAGCAGGCGCTGGGTCTCGGCAAAGAGACGGGCATTTTCGAGGGCGACGCTCATGCTGTTTGAGAGGGTTTGTAAGAGGCGCACGTCTGAGTCACTGAACGCATGCTCTTCTACGCTAAATAGAACGATCAATCCACGTACTTGATCTCCTGCTATCATCGGTACAAAGACCGCTGAGTTATCTGATTGTGGGTCAGTACCTGGTATCGTGTACGCACCATACTTTTCCGATGCTTGGGTCATATTCTCATTGATGACCAATGTCTCGCCAGTACGAAGAATATGTGCCGCAAATCCACGCAGCCCAGGAATGGGGATGGGCTCAATGGTCTGCCGCTGACCGTTTTCGTAAGCATATGGGAATTGCACACTATTGGTTTTTGAGTCAAAGATGCGGATGCCGATATCCGTATTGTGGAAGATCTCGCGGATCTTGTCTCCGACAGCGTCATAAATAGCTTGTATTTCTAGTTTCGAAGCCAGTCCTTCCTGCACACTGTTAATAACCGCTAATTCGGCATTACGCTCCTCGGTTTCCTTGAGCAGGCGCTGGGTCTCGGTAAAAAGACGTACGTTTTCAATTGCAATGGCAGCCTGGTCCGCGAATGTGGCAAGCAGGGAAATTTGCTTTTCTGTGAATGGATGTACTTTATTACGACGAACAACAATCGCGCCAATTGCATGGCCTTCCTTTAGGAGTGGAGTGGCTATTGTTGTCCTATGGCTCAGGCGCTTTTGGAGCTTTACGCTCTCTGGATATTCGGTATCAGATAGACTTTGTGCATCCTCAATATGAATGCTCCGATGTTCAAGTACAGCGCGCCCAGTCACCAGCCCGGGTGTGAGAGGCAGCGCCTCACCATCTTTTAACGCGGGCAGTGGTCCGTAATGCGTGATCTGCCGCAACTGATCTCCATCCACCTGGTAGATTTGAACATCATTGGCCTCGCACAACCTGGCGGCATTCTCTGCAACGGCGGCCAAAACCGGCCGGATTTCGGTAGGCGACCCGGCAATGACGCGCAGGACATTACTGGTGGCGGTCTGCTGTTCAAGTGCTTCGGTAATTTCGATATTTTTCTTCTGTACTTCTTCAAACAGACGGGCATTTTCGAGGGCGGTGCCCAGCGAGGCAGCGATGGTGGTCAGCAGGCGCAGCTCAGCTTCGCCATAGGCATTTTCGTGCTCATAATCTTCCATTTGTAAAGAACCAATGAGACGATCGCTGCTGATAATTGGAACAATGATGATGGATTTGCTCATATCCGTACCGGGCAAGGGTGCGCCGCCTATTCTTGCTCCCAATTCAGCCGTGTTCGCAATCACAGGCTGGCGAGTCTCTTTTAGCAGGCGAACAGAAACGGCGTGATCGAGTGGCCGGGATGGAATCGCCAATCGTTTCCCATGTTCGTATTCATACATGAAATGAACAAGGTTGGTTTTTTCATCGTACCAACGAATACCAAAATCTTTTGTC
>JBLMZU010000384.1:0-4099 GCA_050258995.1 Bacteroidota bacterium | reverse complement strand
TGGATTATCTGCCCTTTGAAGGCTACGACGCCAACCTCCAGCCGACCGGGTTCGATCTGGCACTTGCCCGCGAGATCGGCGCCCGGCTCGGATTGCAGGTCGAGTTCGTGGACATTCCCTTTGAAGGATTGCTGCCCGCCGTGCAGGCCAGCCAGGTGGATGCAGGCATCGCAGCCATTTCGGTGACGGCTGACCGGCAGGAGGCCGTCGCGTTCTCCAATATCTACTTCATTGACAAGACCTCTGCCCTGTCGCGCCAGGGATCGGGGATCAAGATCGCGGCGGCCAACGACCTGGCCGCCTACCGTGTGGGTGTGCAGCGGGGCACCGTGTATGAGCAATGGGTCAGGAAGAACCTGATCGATACCGGCCTGATGCCGCTGGACAAGCTGTTTGCCTATGAAAAACCGGAACACGCCGTCCGTGACCTGCTGCAGAACTATGTCGATGTGGTCGTCATGGGATCGCTTCCCGCAGACGAATACATCAAAGCAGGTGGCGTGGAGCTCAGCGGCGAGTCGCTAAATCCGCAGACGCTTGCGATCGCCATGTCAAAAGCATCACCGACCCTGCTGGCCAAGATCAACGAAGCCCTGACCACCATCCAGAGCGATGGAACTCTGGCGCTCCTCGCCAGCGAGTACCTGGGCGTGACAACCGGTTCAGAACCGCTGCCCACACCGCCGCCTTCCAGCGGCACACCGCCGCCGGCCCAGATCTGCGATTACATGAGCTTTGTGGCCGACCTGACCATACCGGATGGCACCCAGATCAACCCGGGACAGGGCTTTACCAAGACCTGGAGGATCCAGAACACCGGCAGCTGCACCTGGGACGCCTCGTATACGTTTGCATTCGTCCAGGGCAATGCGATAGGCGGGCAGACGCAGACCATCAACGGCAGCGTCGCTCCCGGTGCGACCTATGATATGAGCGTGAACATGACCGCCCCGACCACTCCCGGCACGTATGGCGGCGAATGGCAGATGGTGAACGGGCAGGGCGTGCCTTTCGGGACGCGCGTCTGGGTCAACATTGTTGTGCCCGGCTCGACCACACCGGCCACCGCGGTGCCTCCCTCGATCGAATATTTCACCGGTCCCCAGTCTGCCACGGTAACGGGTGAAACGATCATCCTGAAGTGGGCCTTCTCCGCGGCGGATGTGGTCTCGGCGAAGCTGAACCGCACTAACCCGGACGGTTCCGTCACAGCCCTGTACGGCGGGGAGAATGTGCCCACGCCGGGCCAATATAATGATCTTGCTGGGCCGGAGGGCAGCTACGTGTATTCGCTGTCTGTCAGCACGTCATCGGGCGGCACGCAGACCTCCACGGTGACCGTTCACGTCAGCGCGGCAACTTATCCTTAAACCGGGCAGCCTGGGAAATCTGGAGTAAGATTAGCTTCCGGCTGCGCAGGCAGGCCGCGCGGCCGGAAGATGTTTTGGACCGGATGAAAGAGACGGCTGGCAGGGAAAATTCCCCGGCAGCCTCCTCATCTGGAGTGCACCTGGAACCCATCGATATTCGGAAATTTGCAAGACCAACCATAAGGAGATACCAATGGACAATCGTGATGATATTGGAATGCTGGCAGTCGGCTTAATTGTGGGGGCCCTGACCGGCGCTGTGATCGCCCTGCTGTTCGCCCCGCAATCGGGTGAGCAGACCCGGGCCCAGGTCCGGGAGAAATCGATCGAGCTGCAGAAGTCTGCAGGCGAGGCGGCTGCCGATGCGCGTGCCCGCGCCGACGAGCTCACCCGCCAGGTCAGGGAGAAGGCAGAGGCGATGCGCAGCAAGGGAACCAGCGCCCCTGAGAGCGGACCGGCTGCATAGGTCGATGCGACACAAAAGGGCCTGGCTTTTACCAGGCCCTTTTGATTTATGCACGGGCTGCTTATGGATTTACACAGATCCCTTCGATACCACCTGGCTGTTTTGGCGGGTCTGTCCCGGTCTTTTTACCAGTACGGGCGGTACCAAAACCTGATAAGCTTCAATAAAACCACAAGCCGGTTGATAACTTCGGCCGGGATTAAGAGCTGATGAAGATAAGCGCCTGTCCCTCTGTTGGAATCGATCACAGTATTGATTGGAGTCTGCCATCATGAAAGTATTCATCTCTTTCTATGTCTGGTTATACCAACTTACAAAAGGCAAAATCGGCGGCCGTGTACAGGGACTCTCCGTGCTGCTGCTCACCACCACCGGCCGCAGGACGGGTAAAAAGCGGATCACGCCCCTGGGATATTTTGAACAGGAAGGTTATTATGTGATCTGTGCCTCCAATGCGGGCGCTGACGCTCACCCGGCCTGGTTTTATAACCTGAAAAGCCGTCCGCAAGTTGAGCTCCAGATTCAGGATCAACACCTGGCTGCGATCGCGGAACCCGCCGACCCAACCCTCCGGCAACAATTATGGGACGAGCTGGTCAAACGCTCGCCTGGTTATGGGGCGTATGAGAAACGCACCACCCGCGTCATACCGATGGTTCTGCTGAAGCCTGCCTGACAGACCCAGGTTGAGCCTAGTGAACACCTGTGAGAAACCAGGTGGGCATCAGTCCTTTGCCTTTAATGTCGACCGAGCCGCGCGATTCGAACACGAACCCCTGGGGCAGCGCTTCATATACGGCATCGCTACATTGGATGCAGTTGGCCACCCCGTGGCTCTCCATCCGGCTGGCAATGTTGACCGTGTCCCCCCACAGATCATAGATGAATTTATGACGGCCAATCACCCCGGCGACGACCGGCCCGCGATGTATGCCGATGCGGGCGGCCAGCGGCAGGTCCCGCTCGCGAGCAATCCTGGCCAGTGCAGGTGTCATTTCAAGGGCCGCCCGTGCCACTCGCTCGGTGTGGTCTGTCATGGTATTAGGCAGGCCACCTACCACCATGTAGGAATCTCCAATCGTTTTGATCTTTTCCAATTCGTAGCGGCCAACGATGGAGTCGAAGGCCGAGAAGATTTGATCCAGGATCTCCACCACCCGCTCGGGAACCAGGCGTGCCGATAAGGGTGTGAAGTTGGCGATGTCGGCGAACAGGACCGTGGCTTGTTCGTAACGGTCCGCGATCATGGCTTCGCCCTGTTTGAGGCGTTCGGCGATTGGAGGCGGCAGGATATTCAGCAGGAGGCTTTCCGAGCGGGCGCGCTCGACCTGGAGCTCGTGCGTGCGCACGTCAATGCGTTTCTCGAGATCATGGTTCAGATCGGTCAAGCCCTGCAAATAGTACTTGATCTCCTGCGAGACCGCCCCGGCCACATCGATCGCCCGCAAATTCCCGGCTTCCAGCTTGGGCACGCTGATCACGCCGAAGCGCTGCAGCGGGTCGAAGGGATCGGCCACCTGGGCGTTGTATTCTTCGGCATGCGCCAGGCAATAGACCAGGGCCGTGGCACAATGATCGGGCGGAAGTAAGCCCGGGTAGCCCGGGTTCTGCGCCAGCCCTGCCAGCAAAACATCCACAGGCAGGCCCATGACCTGGCTCATCTGGGGCACAAGCACATCGTGGATCAGGGGTGTGTCCACAATGCCGGGCACGAACGAGAAGGCATGCACCGGCACCCCGGGCGGGATCTCCTGTGCCACGGAACGCGCCATCGAGCGCGTGGCCGATTTGGTGGCCGAATAGGCCGATGCCAGCGGCGATCCTTCATAAGCAACGACGTTCACCAGTGTGCCGACCCCCTTGGCGATCATGCCGGGCAGGAGAGCCTTGATGAGCAGGAAAGGCGCGCGGGCGTTGACCGCGAAGGTGTACTCCCATTCCTTGAGATCATAGGCAACCAGGGGCGCGACACTTACATGCAGCGCATTGTTGATCAATAGATCCACGGGGCCGAACAAAGCCTGGGCGCGCGGGATCAATTTGGAAATCTCACCTACTTTGGAGAGGTCGCAGCGCAGGAAACGCGCCTGGCCACCCGCCTTCCGATTGGAGGCTGCGACGGCGCGCCCCTGTTCGACCCGCTGGTCAACATTAATGACCCTGGCGCCCAGGAAGGCCAACGCCCGCACTGTCGCCTCACCGATGCCTCTGGCCGAACCAGTCACCAGGGCCACGCGCCCGGCAAAGCTTCCCTCGGCCAGGC
>JBLMZU010000383.1:0-8684 GCA_050258995.1 Bacteroidota bacterium | reverse complement strand
GCGGTGGGCAGGACGCCAAAATAGTGGATAAAGCTGGCCAGGCTGCGCACGGTGGCCGCGCCGCGACTGAAGCCGAAGAGAAAGAGCCTGTCGCCCGACTGGTAGTGGTCGAAGAGGAACCGATAGCACTGCAGTATGTTCGTGTCGATCCCGGCGCCAAAGATCATCCCGCTCAGCCGGTCTCCATTGGTGCCGAGGCCTTGATCGTAAAATACGATCTGGCGGTCGGTGCGGTCCTCCAGCATGCGGAACAGCTTGTAGACGTTGGTGTCGTGGCCTTTTCCGCCCTCCTGGCCGGTGCCATCAGAAAGAATGACGATGTTTTTCGACATGATATCCTCCCATTCGATTGATAAAGTGTTTCAGAGGTCTGTCTGTCAGGCTGGAACCCTGGCAGACAGCTTATTACTTCTGCTTGATATTATGACAGAAAAAATCCAAAATACAAGCAGGAGGGCAGAGCAGATGCTTTGCGACCTGCGGCGCGCTGAAAGGGCAATCCGTGCTATCATGGGCGCAATTGTCATTTAACGGTATTTGCAGAAGGAGGCTTCAGACGTGGCTGATATCACCTATGAGGTTGTCATGCACATCGGCGTGCTATCCCAATCCAACACCGGCTGGACCAAGGAGGTCAACCTGGTCAGCTGGAATGACCGGCCCCCGAAATACGACATCCGGGATTGGTCGCCCGATCACAGCCAGCTCGGAAGAGGCGTCACGCTCTCCCGGGAGGAGCTGCTGGCGCTGCGAGACCTGCTGAACCAATGGGACTTGTAATCCCTTTAAACCATGATCGAACCGGCAGCATTTTCCCTGAGAGACACCCCGGAAGCACCCCCGAGCTTTGACTTTTTCTTCGACAGGCTGGAGACATGCCTGCGCAAAGGAAGAGGCTTCTCGCTGTTCCAGGCGGACGACGGATGCGTGGCGGAGTTCGCCAAAGGCTGCCAGCAAAGAGGCGTGGCCCCGCTGACGGTCCGCCTCTCGGCCCTGGAGGAGGGACTGGCGCTGCTGCCGGGCACGGCCCCATTCGTCGTCCTGATCCAGGATGTGTCGTACGCCGATTTCTTCGAGCAGGCGTCCGTGGTTGCGGACCGGCTGGTGTTCCCGCTCTGGTTCCGGCGGATCCCGATCTGCTTTTTCTCCGGCCTGGAGCGCGGAGCCTACGCGGTCCACCCGATCGACAGCGAGGATATCCACCGGGATGTCTCCCGGGTGATCCGGGCGCTGCTGGCCGAGCAGTCGTTTACACTCCTGGAGCGCTGCAATTACCAGATCGAGGCGCCCGGGCAGCTGGCACCGGATGCGCCGAAGATCGAGTTCACCCCACTTGAAGAAAAAATTCGGGAAGCGCTGGAGGCCCACCAGATGCACTACCAGGCGCAGAAACGACTGGGGCGGCAGGTGGTCGATTTCCTGGTGGAGGTCCAGAACAGGCAGGTCGTCGTCGAGTGCGAGACCCGGAGTCATTCCGAGCCGGGGAAGGTCCCCTCGCTGGCGGGCTACCCGCTCTGCAGGCTTTCCGCCGACGAGATTGAAACCGACCTGGAGAAATGCATCCGGACGGTCCAGGAGGCGGTCCATTACCAGGCTGCGCCTGCCCATGCGATCGACCAGGACCTGGACCCCAGCCAGCAGCAGGCGATCGCCGCGGTCAACGGACCGATACGGGTGCTGGCGCCGGCTGGTTCCGGCAAGACCAAGACGCTGGTGAACCGGATCCTGCACCTGCTCAACCAGGGCGTCGCGGCCGACCGGATCCTGGCGCTGGCCTTCAACAAAAAAGCCCGGGATGAAATGCAGGACCGGCTCGAGCGCCGCGGCGTGCGGGATGTGAACGTGCGCACCTTCCATTCCTTCGGCTACGAGGTCGTCCGGGAGGGGCTGGGCTGGTCGTTCAGCTCAACACACAAAAAGACGGCCAAGGCGCTGATGCGGGCGGCCATCCAGGAACATACCGAGCTGCCGGCACTGCGCAACCAGGATCCGCTGGATGCCTTCCTGGCCGGTCTGCGCCAGGCCAAGATGGAGCTGGCGCCGGTTTCCACGGTCACGGTCGAATACGGGGACAAGATCTATCCGCTCGAGCCGATCTTCTACTCCTATATCAAGAAGCAGCTGAGCGCCCGCTTCCTGGACTTCGACGATATGATCTACCTGGCCGTCCGCCTGCTGCTGGAGAACAGCGCCCTGCGCCGCGCCTACCAGTCCCGCTTTGCGTTCGTGCTCGTCGATGAGTTCCAGGACCTGAACGAAGCCCAGCTGCTGCTGCTGCAGATCATCGGCCTGCCTGAGAACAACATCTTTGCGGTCGGCGATGACGACCAGATGATCTACGGGTTCCGGGGTGCGGACGTGAAGCACATCGTCGAGTTCGAGAAGAGGTTCCCGGTCGCCTCGACCCATGTGCTGAACACGAACTACCGCTCGAGCCGCATGGTCGTCCGCCACGCCGGCTGGCTGATCCGCAACAACCGGGACCGGGTGCCCAAGGAGATCCAGCCGAGGTGGGATTCGCAGCCCGGGCGCTTCGAGGTGGCCGGTGGCGCCTCCCTGCTCGAACAGGCGAAGCAGGCGGCGATCTGGCTGGCAGAACACAGGAAACAGAACAACTTGAACTGGCGGGACTACGCGGTCCTGTACCGTTACAATGCCTATGAGTACCCGCTGGCCCTGATGCTGGATGCGTACGGCATTCCCCACTCCCCGGTTGCGACCGGCCAGCTCTTCCGCTCCACTGTAGGCCTGGATGTGTATGCCTACCTGCAAGTCCTGCTGTTCCCCCGGGAGGCGAAGCCGGCGGATTTCGAGCGCATCCTCAAGCGGCCCAACAAGTTTCTGACCAACCAGCTGATCGCGCAGGCCAAGGATTGGACCTCGTTCCTGGCCCTGCCCCAGCTCCAGAATCTGCGCGGCTGGGAGCGCCAGAAGCTGACAGATTTCATCGCCCTGGTGGCGCTCTCCTCCCAGCTGGCACGGGGCGAGGATTTTCCCGCCGTCCAGAGTGCTGCTCCTCCACCAACCGGGGAAGTTTCGCAATCGCAGGAGAATGCTTCACCAGATAACACAAACAGCTTCCAGGCCCACTGGGCTGCCGCTCAGTCCCCGGTGGACCCTGCGCCATCGCGCGAGCAGAATTCCACAGGTCAGGGAGCTGTGCCGCAGTCTCGCCTGGGTTCTCCACCGTCGCACGAGAAATCCCAGGAATCGCAAAGGGACGGTTCACCACCCAACAAGGATGCTTCACCGGTCCAAGAGGCAGTTGCCCAACCCCACGAGGGTGCTCCACAGTCTCAAGGGGATGGTTCCCAATCCCAAAGGGACGCTGCGCAGTCCCACAGGGACGCTGCGCAGTCCGCTGCGGAATGCCTGCAGATGCTCAAAACGGACTTTGGCCTGGCAGAGTTCTACCACGAGCAATCCCGGGTAGCCGACGACCTTGACCAGGCAAGCAACGAGGGTCTGCTGGAGGTGATGATCGCCCTGGCAGGCAGTTACAAAACGCCGCTGGCCTTCTACCAGTTTCTGTCCAAGTCCATGGCCGACCAGGAGACAGAAACCGAACAGGAAAACGGGAACACGGACCGGGAGGATTCGGCAGGCAACCAGGTCCAGCTCAGCACGATCCACAAGGTCAAGGGCAGGGAGTTCCGCAACGTAGTCTACTTCAACCTCAGCCAGAACAGCGGCGATCCCAGGCGAGCGGAGTTCCTCGAGGAGGAACGGCGGGTAGCTTATGTAGCCGCCACCCGGCCGAAGGATGACCTGCTGGTCACCTTTTCCACCACGAAGCCTTCCGCGTTCCTGCGGGAGATCGCGCTCAATCCGAAGTATGCTGAAGTGGAAGACGACGAGCTGCAGCGCCGCATCACGGCGACCGGGCTGCGCATCGAGCGGGCGCAGGTCGTCCTGGAACATCTGGAAGCGAAAAAACAAAAACAGATCGCCTTTTTCCGTGAATTGAAGAAGACCAAAAAGGGGAAGCATTCCGCCGTCATGCAGGGGCTGCTTAACAAGATCCAGCTCTGGCGGCTCGACCGCGCCCTGGCACAGATCGAAGGCACGGAGAGGCAGATCCGGGCCCAGAAGGAAACGAACATTGCCGCCCTGGAACAGGAGCGGCAAGCCATGGAGGAGGAGAAAAGGATGCGCGCGATGGTGGTGGCGAAACCCGGACAGACGGCGAATGCCGGGCCAGAACAGATGCCGCCCGATACCAGTTCTTTACCGGCGTAAAAAAAAGCAGGGCTTGCACTTGCTGCCGATCGGCTTGGACAGGACGGCGGAGGGGTTTATCGTTGGCTCAACCTTGCCGGCCGTCCCTTCCATACTTTTTGTTGGGTTGATGATCTGGCTGTTTTATTTTATACCGGTACATTCAACTCCCCGGTGAGTCCGACGATCGATCAGGTCCGGAGCTCCATCCAGGGGATGCTCTGGCCGGTCTTTCGCCGGTGACTCAAGGGGGCAAGCCGGCTGCTTTTCACTTTGACTTGGTATCGATAATCTGGCGATCCTGCGTTTGTGGGTGGCTTGTGCCGGATGGCAGTTTCAGCCAGCGATGCAGCCCTCCCCAGGCCAGCAGAATCCCGCCGACTGCCGTACCCCCCACCTGGAAGGGGACGCCGGCAATCACACCCATCACCAGACCCTTGGCGATTGAAGGTCCCCACTCATCTTTCGAAATGTAATGCTGGACAAGACTGACGGTCACCGCGCAAATGGTGCCAACAGACAGGCTGGTCAATAAAACCAGAAAAGGGTCTACGAGCTCGACGGCGCCAAAAACGTTATCGAGCAAAAGCGTGGCCAGCGCCGCCAACGGATGGACCGGCGCATCCGGAAACCCCTGGTGAGATTCAATTTGGTTGTTCATTTTTTCCTGCAATCCTCTAAAGAATACTGTTCTCATTTGGACGTGATTCACTCGCAGACAAACCAATAAAGCAAGTGAGTTAGACAACAGTATACTCCTTTCCATTCAGCCCATGCGGCCTCCCGGGAGAGTTTCTAATGTCTGTTTCATGTCATACCCTACCAGGCTCACCCTCCCGCCAAAAGCTGTCCTCCTTGACGGAAAGAGATTTTCAGGTTTGAGTTGGTGCTGTGAAAGTGGTATATTTATATCGGTAGGGTTCAGTGCGCAACTAGCGGAGGGCAAAATGAATAAACTATCGCGCCGTGAATTTCTGCGAATGTTTATGACCGGCCTGGGTGCAGCGGCATTTGACCGATTCCTGAGTGCCTGTTCGCCCCCGCCGGCCACCGAAGGCTTCTCTCTCCCCACTTCCACGATCCTTCCCCCAACCCAGCCCGTTCCCACTTCCCCCCATACTGCAACAGCCCAGGCCACCGACATGCCATCCGCCACACCCGCCTCGGCTGGTCAACCGGATCTGGTCGTAGTGCGCAACGGCGAGCCTGAGACGCTGGTGCGCACCGCCCTGAAAGCATTGGGGGGCATGGAACGCTTTGTGCCCAGGGGGGCAAATGTATTTGTCAAGCCCAATATCTGCGTGGCTTATCACACATACGAATATGCCGCCACCACCAATCCCTGGGTGGTCGGGGCGCTGGTGAAATTGTGTTTCGAAGCGGGAGCTGCCTCGGTCAAGGTCTGTGACTTTCCCTTCGGAGGCAGCGCCCAGCAAGCCTACGAGATCAGTGGCATCCAGGAGCAGGTGAAAGCCAACGGCGGCGAGATGGTCTACATGCCCGGCTTCAAATATGTCAGGGCACAACTCCCGAATGGTGTGGAGCTCAAACAGACGGATGTGTTCGGCGATCTGCTCAAGGCCGACGTGCTGATCAATGTCCCGATCGCCAAGCACCACAGCTCGGCGAAACTGACGCTTGGGATGAAGAACCTGATGGGTGTGGTCCGCGACCGCTCGGCCTTCCACTTCAATCTCGGCCAGCGCATCGCCGACCTCAGCACCCTGCTCAGGCCCCAGCTCACCCTGGTCGATGCCGTCCGTATCCTGAAGGCCAACGGTCCCACCGGTGGGAACCTGGACGATGTGCAGAAGCTCGATACGGTCATCGCCAGCGCGGATATCGTTGCAGCTGACAGCTATGGCGCCACGCTTTTCGGCCAACAGCCGGAGGAGATCCCCTACATCAAGGCCGCGGCGGCCATGGGACTGGGGCGCAGCGACCTGAACAACCTGAAACTGGAAGAGCTGACTGCGAGCGCATAATGGCAGCGACCGTCACGGTTGAAAAACCACTAAAGAGAAAGAACAATCGCGGCCGTCCCAGCGGACCCTGGGTCACGGCTCGCAAAGTGACGCAGTACCTTGCCCTGTTGACTTTCCTGGGACTCTTCGTCGTCTCGCGCCAGGGCGGCCCGGCGGGCAGCGTGATCAACCTGCCCATGCGGCTGGATCCGCTGCTATGGCTAGGGAACATCCTTGCCAGCCGGGCGATCCTGGCCGGCTCGGCGATCGCACTTCTGACAGTACTGTTGACGGTGATCTTTGGCCGGGCCTGGTGTGGCTGGCTGTGCCCGCTTGGGACAGTGCTGGACATCTTCCCTCTCCGGCGCACCCGCGGCAAACGTCCCGCCCCTGCGGAGAAGTGGCGCAGCGTCAAGTATGTGCTGCTGCTGATGATCCTCATGGCTGCCCTGCTGGGCAACCTGACGCTGCTGTTCCTGGACCCGCTTGCAATCCTGTTTCGGACGCTGTCGACGGCGGTCTGGCCGGCACTCGACCAGGTCGTGACTTCGCTCGAAACTGTCCTATACCCTGTTTCCGGACTCGATGGGCTGCTTTCCTCGCTGGATACCTGGCTGCGGCCAGGGCTCCTGCCTTACGAGCCGGTCTATTACCGCGATGGCCTCCTGTTCGCGGGACTCTTCCTGGGACTGGTCCTGCTCAACATATTTGCACCGCGCTTTTGGTGCCGTTACCTGTGTCCCCTGGGAGGCCTGCTGGGCTGGATCAGCCGCGTCGCCCTCTTCCGCCGTACAGTAAGCGGGGAATGTACCGGCTGCCTGCTCTGTACGCAGAACTGCCCAACAGGTACGATCGACCCCGCCCGCAACTATGCCAGCGACCCGGCCGAATGCACGATGTGCATGGACTGCCTGGAAACCTGTCCCAAAAGCCATGTCTCGTTTAGGCCGCGCATCTCGCTGGGGGATGGCATGGCCTACGACCCGGGCCGCAGAGAGGCGCTCCTGGCAATGGGCGCCGCCATTTGCAGTGTGGCTTTGTTCCGCAGCGATCTACGGGCCAAGCGTGAGCCGTCGTTCCTGCTGCGGCCACCAGGGGCCCGGGAGAACAACCCGGATGTCATCGCCCTGACGCGCTGTACGCGCTGCAATGAATGCATCCGCGCCTGCCCGACCAGCGGCCTCCAGCCGGCCGTGTGGGAGGCAGGAGCGGAGGGTGTAGGAACCCCGGTGCTGCTGCCACGCCTGGGATACTGTGATTATTCCTGCCAGGCCTGCGGACAGGTTTGTCCGGTTCAAGCCATCCCAGCGCTCAGCCTGGACGAGAAACGCCTGCAGGTGATCGGCAAGGCCTATATCGATGAGAGCCGCTGCATCGCCTGGTCGGATCACCAGCCCTGTGTAGTGTGCGAGGAGATGTGCCCCTTGCCGGAGAAGGCGATCCAGCTGGAGCAACAACAGGTCTGGGGGCCGGGGAACGTCCCGGTGACGATCCAGCTGCCGCATGTGCTGCGCGAGTCGTGTATTGGTTGCGGCATCTGTGAGTACAAGTGCCCGGTCAGCGGGGAAGCGGCGATACGGGTCTATGTGCCGCAAATGGAGGTTTCATTTTGATATGGCAAGAAGTCGCATTCCCAGGCGCCGTGGCTGCCTGACCTTTTTCCTGGTAATCGCATGCCTCGCGATCCTGCTGATCCTGACCACTGCAGTACTCTTCTCCCGGCCGTCTCTGGCTGCCAAGGGCTCGGATCTTCTGCGGGCCGTGATCGGCGACAAACCGGTCGCACAGCTTGAATCGGATGTCTTTCAAATCAAGGATACAGTTTTAAAATGGCGTACTGCTGAAGAAAAGATGACGCCCTCTGCGCCCTGGCCCACGAGCACGGCCAGCGACACGTCCGGTTCAAAAAATGCCCTGGTGCTCATTCCCTCGACCGGAGCGACAGGGAGCGCTGTTCCTTCTCAGGCGTTGGCCACGCTGCAGCCGTCCCCGACCCCGGCCTGGATGCCGCCACCTGTCAGTCTCACCGCCGCTCCGAACGGAGAAGGCGTATGGTCCTCCTATATCCAGGACGCCGCCGGCCAGGCCCTCGCCTACCGCACATTCCTCCAGCCTGACTCGACCCGCCCGTATGCTGTGACCGGCGTGGTCGCCTTCGACGCCGTCCAGACTCGTCTGCATTATGTGCTGGGCTGGTACGAGCCTCATGCTCCGAATGGCCCCCAGCGCACCGGGCTGATGCCTGAAGCAGATAGACTCCCCGGACGTCTGCTGGCCATGTTCAACGGGGGGTTCAAGGCCCGGCATGGTCAATTCGGCGCCATGGCCGATGGGCTCGTCGCTTTGCCGCCGCGGGATGGCCTGGCTACAGTTGCGATCTATCGCGATGGACGGCTTGCGCTGGGCGAATGGGGCAGCGACCTGAAGGACTCGCCCGACCTGTTGGCCTGGCGGCAAAATGGAGCCATGCTGGTGCATGCCGGGCAGATCAATCCGGCCATC
>JBLMZU010000382.1:0-7266 GCA_050258995.1 Bacteroidota bacterium | reverse complement strand
TTCGTTCACGTTGCCGACCTACTTCGTCGCCCAGTATGCGGTCGTCGCCAGCGGACAGCAGACCGGACGCACCGCAACCGCCTTCTTCACCGACCTTTCGATCGGCACGTACGACCAGTGCTCGAACGATACCGGCAGCGGGTTTACCACCGGCGATACCGGCTGCCGCTGGATCAACGGCAACCTGCAGAGCAACAACTCCACCTACTTCGAGGGAGATGCCACGGTCCAGCGCGTCTGGCTGACCGACTTTGCGCCCGGCTCGAGCCACACCCTCACCCTGAACTATGGCACCACCAAGGGCGGCAAGCATGCCTACGACTTCCTGACCACCTGGGACTATTCCGAGGACTGGATCACCGTGGCCGATCGCTGCCAGGGTATCACCGGCTGCACCACATTGCCGGATACCACCTTCGCAATTCCCACCGATCCCAATGCAGGTGGTTTCGATACTGCAGCAGGCGGCCGCGTGTTCACGATGCGCGGCGGGAACATCACGAACGCAAGCACACCGATCATTGCCAGCGGCTCCTATGCCGGGGACAGTGATACGGCTATTACCATCACCTTCACCGTCAATCCGAGCGGCGACATGTGTACGGTCAACGGCTGTGCCGTTGCCCTGTGGTTTGGCGCCCACGTGGCTGCCCAGGCCAACTGGGGTCTGGGACAGGGTGCAGGCAGCATCTCCGGCTCGCCCTACCACGTCGCCCTGGCTGCGATCGATGGATCCTCCGTCGGCCAGCGCGACAACCAGATGCAGGCCAACGTGGTCACTTCCATTCCGAACGGCACGATTGTCATCGTCAAGGATGCCGTTCCGGACGATGCCCAGGACTTCAGCTTCAACCTGAACAATGGCGGCACCATCACCCAGAACTTCTCGCTGGACGACGATGCGGACCCGACTCTTCCGAGCAGCCAGACGTTCAGCGTCCCACCCGGCGCATGGTCGGCTTCCGAGCTGAACATCCCGGCCGGCTGGTCTCTCACTGCGCTGACCTGCGTCAGCAGCGGCGGCACGGATAACAACACCATCAATCTTCCCGCCGCCAGCGCGACCATCAACCTGGAGTCGAGCGAGACTGTGACGTGCACCTTCACCGATACCAAGGCGGCCACCCCGACACCCACAAACACCGCGACCAACACACCGACGGATACCCCGACCAACACACCCACCAATACGCCCACGGATACCCCGACCAACACGCCTACCAATACACCTACCAACACGCCAACGGATACTCCGACCAATACACCCACCAATACACCGACGGATACGCCGACCAACACACCCACCAATACACCCACCAATACACCGACACCCACACCCACCATTAACGGCCTGACACCCGGCTATTGGAAAAACCACCTGGCGAGCTCCAGCTCCCTGAGCCCGTGGTACAGCAGCGAGTGCAAAACCATCTCCAAGTACGGTGGCAGCTGCAGCTCGAACGGGCCGTGGGCCATCCAGTATTTGCCGAAGTCCCTGGGCAACTATTCGGTCGGCACCATCACCACAGCCGCCCAGATCTTCAAGGGCATGAACTGCAGCAGCACCAAGGATCAGGATGCCGTCGGTTGTCTGGCGGGTCACCTGCTGGCCACCAAGCTGAACCTGGCCAACGGCTCCCTGCCGTGCCCAACCATCCTGCAGACTGTTGCAAATGCAGATGCATTCCTGAAAGGACTGTCTGTAAATGGCGTCACAGGGATCAACTACACAGGCCCGGGCGGACTCTACAAGCTGACTGCTGCCCAGCGCAACCTTGTGATCACCCTCAAGACGCAGCTCGACAGGTACAACAACAGTATCAGCTGCCCGTAGTATATTGAGCTAGGATCTCCATCAACAATCAGGGCGATGAGCTTGCCTCATCGCCCTGATTTATTACAGACATTTCCATCAGGATGGATTGTTACAGTTTTGTCAAAATTGGCCAGGTAACGAAGTATAATTTTCGCAGTAAGGGTATCACGTGCAAAAAAGGCTGAGCCAGACCCTCAAAAAAGCTTCATGGAAAAAGCCATTCAACCCGATGGATTGGCTTAATCGTTCGACCCTTCGGCCTCCAGAACAGATCGATCCTTTTTTATGGGGCTGTATGACCAGGCTTCGCCTGTTCAGTCAGGCTCGCTCTTGGGGATAGTATTATGTCGCCTAGTCTACGCCTGCTCTATTTCCTGCTTTTGATTCTCAGCCTGCTGAGTTTGTGGTTTGGTGTGCAGGAATTATCCCGAGTCCCCCTGGGGAACTTCAGCGGGTTGGCCGCGCTGGGGGCCGGCATGCTGCTCCTGGCCTGGGTCATGGCCAGCTCGCATAAAGCAGGTACGAACCCCATCCAAAACAGGGCCATGCCTTGGCTGGATCCGCTTGCCCAGGCGCTGTTGGACCGCCCCCAGTTATATGCCGGCGTCCTGATCGGCGTCGTCGCCGTCATCCTCGCCACGAAACCGTCCTTCCAGCCCTGGCCCATCCTGCTGATCTGGACGGTGGGTATTTGCCTGTTTTTGACGGGCAGTGCTGACCGGAGCGACCATCTTTCGCTCCGGCAGGCGATCTCCCGCTTTGTTGCCTGGGCGAAAAGATCGAAGTGGGAGCTTCTGGCCATCCTGGCACTTACAGGCCTGGCCTTCCTTTGCCGCAGCATCTTCATCGACCGTATTCCCTACAGTGTCCACGGAGATGAGGGGGAGATGGGTCTGCAGGCGCGCGCCGTCCTGCGAGGCCAGATACGGGATCCCTTTGCCACCACGTTTCTAAGCCATGCCACCCTCTGGTTTTTTATCCAAGCCCTCGGGCTGCGCGTGTTCGGGAACTCGATCACCGGGTTGCGGCTGCTCTCTGCCTTGATCGGTACGCTGGCAATACCGGCCCTTTATATCTTCGCCCGTCCCCTCTATGGCCGTGTCACCGCCATCCTTGCAGCCATTCTGTTTACCTTCTTTCACTTCGATATCCATTTCAGTCGCATTGGGTTAAATAACATCGCCGACCCGCTGATGATTCTGGTCACCCTGGCAGCCTTCTTTTACGGCTACCGGAAACAGTCGCTGTTCAGCTTTGCCCTGACCGGGGTACTGATGGGGCTGGCGCAGTATCTCTATTTTGGTGCGCGGTTGATTCTGATTATCGTCGCAGTCCTGACGGTATTTCTCCTGATCCAGGAGCGCCGCCAGCTGCAAAAGTTCCTGGGGCTCATCGCCGCCATGGTCGTTGGATTTGTTTTGACGCTCGGACCGCTGCTCCGCTTCTATATCGCCCACCCGGATACATACTTTGCCCGCCTGGTCGAACATGGTCTGCTGCAAAAGGGTGCCGTCCCCGATCTGCAGTCCAATGGACAGAGTCTGCTCACGGCATTGGTGGGCCATGCTTACCGCACCTTCAGCTTCTACATCACAACAACAGACTATGGCCCATTTTATAATTCAGGCGCACCCATGCTCAGTCACGGCATGGAAATATTGTTCCTGATCGGGATCGTATTGGCCCTCCTGAAGTGGCGCAACATCGAATACTTTACGCTGTTGATCTGGGTGGCAGGAACAGCTCTCTTTGGCGGTTTTTTACTCTTTGATCCGCCCCAGGCCCAGCGCTACCTGATCGCTGCACCTGCCGTATGTATCTTGATGGCGCTCGCCCTGGTTCAGATCAGCCTGCTCTTACCGCAGCTCACGGGGCTGGCACCGCGCATCTGGCAGGGGCTCACGGCTGTGATTGTGCTGGCTCTGGTGGTCTGGAATATGTACTTTTATTTTGGTATCTATACACCCCGGGATCCCTACGCCTACACCCCCGTCATGACGATGGCTGGCAACTACCTGCACACGCAGTCCGGGCGCAGCTATGCCTATATGCTGACCAATCCGATTACCTTTTTGAATTATGGTACCATCAAATTTCTTGCCAACGACCCACCGGGCGTCGATATCAATGATCCGCTGACGTCTGTCGACAGCCTGGTAACCCCTCCGCCCGGACTTCGTCCTGTATTTGTCTTGATTCCAGAGCGTTTGAATGAGCTGGAAATTATCAAGGAGCGCTACCCAACCGGACGTCTGCAGAAACATTCGCTTCCGAACTATCCACAGAACATCTATTTATATACGTACGAGCCCTATTGATCCTCTCTCCGTTCATGCCCTACATGGCAGCGCATCCTTTACCCTGCTAATTATAGGAAGATCGGCCTTTAAATCCTGTGCAAAAGAAAATTTATCTATGAGACAGGCGGCAGAAGTCCTATGAATCAAATCGCTGAAACATCCGTACCCTCCTCCACCGCCCGGGATACCGGCATTACACGATATTTGTACACCCTGGCGCTCGCCCTGGGGCTGGGTGGTGTTGCCGTCTGGCAGCTTCGCCAGGAGTGGGCAAAGGCCTCGGCCTGGCCCTGGCTGGTTTTATTGTTCGCCATGTTCTACGCGGCCGGCGCGCTGCGCCAGCTGAATCTCTGGCTGCCGGGCGAAGCCATCCTGCCCAGCCTGGCAAAGTATTCGACACGGACATTTGTGATCCTGGGAGCGATTTTCATCACCGGCTCGCTGGCACTGACCTGGCTCATTGTCCGCAAGCTGCTTCCCAATTACCAGAGCCTGTGGCACGGCACCCCGCTCTTATGGCTGGCGTCCATGATCCTGATCGTGGGCGGCGCCTGGCTGCTGGGTGCGGTCGGGCGGGGGGCACCCCGGGCTGCGACCGCATCCACGCTGTGGAGCAATTCGAACCGCAGCCGCTGGCTGGAGGCCGCCGCCGTGGCCCTGATCCTGGCCCTGGCGATTTTCCTGCGGACCTACCGCTTCACCAGCATCCCACCCGGCATCTACGTGGATGAGACCAATGGTGCCATGGACGCCCTGAGGATCCTGGAAGGCAGTGCCGCCTCCCCCTTTGGGACGGGCTGGTACGGGACCCCCAACGGCTACATTTACTACATGGCGGGGATCATCAAGGTGCTGGGGGCCACCTGGACCAGCCTGAAATTGATCTCCCTGATCCCCGCGATCCTCAGCATCCTGGCGATCTACTTTTTGGGACGGCTGGTCTTTGGGCCGCTGGCCGGCTTGAGCGCCATGCTGCTGATGGCGTCCAGCCGCTGGCACATGAGCATGAGCCGTTGGGGCTGGAATGAGACGGCCCCGCCCCTCTTCCAGATCCTGGCTACTTTCTTTTTGATCCGCGGCCTGCGCGACCGCCGCGCCCTGGATTATGTGTTGAGCGGACTGCTGGTGGGTCTTTCCATGTATACCTATCTCAGTGCCCGCCTGGCGGCAGCTACCTTACTGCTGTATATCCTGCTGTGGGTGCTGACCGACCGCTCCGGCGTGGTGGCCTCCCTGCGGCGGAGCTGGCTGGGTTTCGTGCTGTTCGCCCTGGCCGCCCTGGTGGCCGTCGCGCCGCTCGCCGTGACGTACTACACGGATCCGTTCACCATGAACAACCGCGTGTCCGAGATCAGCGTCTTCCGCGATATCCGCGAGCAGAACAGCATCCAGCCCCTGGTCCAGAACGTGAAGGACATCCTCAAATTCTTCCACCAGACCGGCGATCACCAGGGCAAGCACAACCTGCCCGATGAGCCGATGACCGATCCCATCACCGGTCTGCTGTTTGCTGTCGGCCTGGCATATTCGCTCCTGCACTGGCGCGATCAAAGATATTTCCTGCTGCTCATGTGGCTGGTGATCGGGCTGGCAGGCAGCTTCCTTAGCTCGCACAGCGAGTCGCCCCAGTCGTACCGTGCCCTGACTGCCCTGCCTGCCGTGGTGCTCATGGCAGCCGATATCCTGGATCGCGTGGTACGTACGATCTACAAGGCCCTGCAGGGGCAGTCCTTTGCACGGTCGCATCCGAGACTTCCGATGTATATTGCAGGAGCCATCGGCGTGCTGGCCCTGCTGGGATCGACAGCCTGGGAGTCGAATGTCTATTTCGGGCGGCAGGCCTCCTCGGTCGCGGTCCAGCAGGGATTTAACCCCACCGAGAACCAGGTGGCCCGGGAGGTCATTGCAGCGCTGCAGTCCAACAAGGACGTGTATCTGTCCCCGCGCTTTGCCGAATTTTCCCCGCTGCGCTTCCTGGTCTACGGCGTGATGAAAGCCAGGACCGGGGAAAATACGCTCGACAATCGTCCCTATCACACCCTCCTGCCGGCCACGGATCTGCCCGTCAAGGATAACGGCAGGGATGTGCTGATCCTGCTCGACAGCAGCTTCTGGCCGCTGCGCGATTACATCCAGTTCTTCTATCCCCAGGCGAAGATGGGGTTGATCACCCTTTCGGACGGCTCCCCGGTCTATTTCAAGATCGAGATCCCGCACGAGCAGCTCGCCGCGCTGCAGGGCCTGAACGAGACGGTGGCCCATCCGGATGGAAGCACGGAGCAGCGCCTTGCCACCCAGGTAAAGGTCGATGACCAAAAGGCCGCTCAGATCACCTGGGAGGGCGCCATCCAGATCGAGCATGGAGGCACGTATGAGGTCAAAGGGGAGGGCGGCCTGGATGTCTTCCTCGACGACCTGCCCGTCTCGGGTCCGCAGTACCTGGGGCGGGGCTTGTACGACCTGAAAGCGATCTGGAATGCCGGCGACAACCCGGATGCCCACCTGACCTGGAGGAGGCAGGACGGGGAGTGGGCCAGCATTCCGGCCGGGGCCCTGTTTCGTACGCCCGGGCAGCGGCAGGGGTTGCTCGGCGTTTATTGGAACAACACCAACTGGGAGAATACACCCGTGTTCCACCAGATCACACCGTTCCTGATGCTGGCCTGGAACGATGAACAGCCGATCGTGCCGAACGGTCCCTTCAGCGCCCGCTATAACGGGAGCCTGAAGATCACGGAGCCCGGCACCTATTCCTTCCGGGTCGAGGCGGACGATGGCGCGCGGCTCATCATCGACGACCAGGTGATCGGGGAGGGCGTGACACCGGGCCAGCCCAACAGTTTCGACGCGTCCGTCGACCTGACGGCGGGTGAACACCCGATCCGGGTGGAATACTTCCAGCAGGGCGGCGGCTCGGCACTGCGGGTCTTCTGGAGCTTTAATGGCCAGCCTTACACCCCTCTCCCGCCCTCCGTCCTCACCCCGGCAAAGCCATAGACGGACGGCGAAAGAATCTGAACGGATTCCATTATGTTATTTATCACCACCCATGGGACAATACCCTGATTCGAATGAAACAGAGAATTGGAATTTATATCAATGAGGAATCTTTATGAGCTCCGCTGATACGAACATCTCCTCCCCTGAAGG
>JBLMZU010000381.1:0-5908 GCA_050258995.1 Bacteroidota bacterium | reverse complement strand
TGGTGCTTACCTCGGGATAGCAGAACTTCAGTCCCTTCCGCCGGATGCTGCCGATGAATTCCAGATAGGCAATATAAAACTGGATCTCACGGTCGAAGGTGCAGATCGTCTTATCCATGAACTGGCCATGATCTGAACAGAATTGATCCAGGTCGGCAAACTGCTGGGGATACAGCCGGGCCACCAGCTCGAGGTTTTTGGCTTCCACGGGGTTCATCCCGGTACCGTAGGGAAAGCCGGACCGGTAATCCTTCACGACTCCCTGTTTGAACTTCGCAAAAATCCTTTCCACTTCCTCGCTGTAATCGCTCTCGCCCTCGTATTTTTGGATGGTGAACCTGCCGGTGCCAATGTTGAGGCAATACCGAGATTCCAGAAGACACGCCTTCACCTTCTGCGCCTCTACCTGCAGGAGCTGAAATCCCGGGGAGCTGACATACTCCTGTAGGGAATCGCGCAAGGCCAGAAAGCCGCCCGAACGGATGCTGCCCAGTTCCAGGTCCCGTTTCAGACCGGTCACGGCAGCACAGTAGGCCAGCGCAGCTTCCAGGAACCATCCCTCGCGGTGGTACAGGTGCTGCAGCTTCTCTGCCCTGGCCAAGTGGCGACGTACCAGGATCATTCTGTCCGCAAATTCCCAGATGTGTGCCAGGAGGGCATGATCCTCCAGATCCCGCATTACTTCATGCCTGTAATGGATCGTTTCGGCTTTCCGCAGTGCAACCCAATAGAAAGGCTGCAGATGGTACTCTTCCCGGCGGGATGCAATCGCATCGATCACCTGGTCCAAATTCAAGTCGGTAAAGAAATCCGGCTGTTCCACTTCCCCCTCGGGAAAGCTCCCTTGATCAAAAAGGATACTATGGAACTTCATTGTTGGTTTTCCTCGTGAGGAGATACGCCTTCACCGCCGAAGAGTTGCAGGATCAACGGAAGGCTTCTGAGTTACTGTAATGGCTTCACGTGCTGAATTCTACCGCTTGTCCACAGGATTGCTTTGCTTATCTCACGCATGTTCTCCATGCATCCCCTTACTTTGATGCATGCCTGCAGGCTGAGATTATTATTTTGAACAAAGTAAAGTATGCAGTACTCTGTAAGCACTTTAAGAATGAAAAACCACGTTATACCCGCGCATCTCATCCCCATCATACTCAAACTTTGCAGAAAAGAATTTCCCTTCATGGATCCACGGGAAAAAGATGTGATCGCTTTTCCACAAGTTCAGATCAAGCAACTGGTCATCTGGTATCCATTCCAGTTTGCCCTCCGGGGAATCGATCAGTTCGCCGGTAAATTCAGCTCCCGTAAATACAAAGACATACCAGTCATTCCCCTTGAAATTGGTAAAAATCAGCAGGCCGCAGTATTTGGGGTTCTGGAGGGAAAGTCCCGACTCCTCCAGCACTTCGCGGATGACACACTCTTCAGGGGTTTCCCCTGCCTCGAATTTGCCGCCCAGCCCATTCCACTTCCCTTCGTGGATATCGTTGGCTTTCTTATTGCGATGGACCATAAGCGTGCATCCATTCCGTTTAATGTAACACAGGGTTGCAAGGATCATGGAGCTCATCATATCACCTCGCCAGGACTTAAAATTTTTCTCAGGGTCTGCTGTTGATGCACAGCGGGAAAATCGGTAGGATATTTTGTGGGGAGGGGAATTTATCCGTGTGTAATTGAAAGAAGGATAAAAGATGAAAGCAAGCTGGTTCCACTTTTCCCTGCTCAAACAGCCAAGCGCCTGGAAACCGCTTGGGATGTCGCTTGCCGCGCTGGCCCTGGTCGTGGGTCACGCGTTGGTCCATGGTGTTGTCCATGAAGCGGATGAGGGAGCGGCCGCCCATACCTGGCAGATCCTGATGGCCGGACAGCTGCCCTTCGTGGCGTACTTCATTGTCAGATGGCTGCCAAAGCAAACGCGGGAAGCCTTGCAAGTGCTTGCCATTCTTGCCCTCCCTGGCTTGCCAATTTTGCCGCCGTTTTCTGGCTCACCTAGTTTTCCGATCTCCCTCCCCTCTTGAAGATGGGATCGCCTAGCGCGGTGTATAGGGGAACAATGCCTCCAGCCCGCGCCAGACGTCGTCACGCCAAGCGGTGTAATTGTGCCCGGCAGAAAACTCACGGTAGCTGATGTCGTACTCCTGCTCCTGCAGCAGGCGCGACATCCGGCGGTTATCCTCCAGCAGATCGTCGAGAATTCCCACATCCATCCAGATCTTGAGATCATGAGCATGCCGGTAGCGGACCAGGTCCACGGCGGCGAGATCGCGTCCATCCAGTGCGAAGACGCCCGATTGGCATAGTACCTTGCCGAAGATTTCAGGCATGCGCAGGCCGGTATACATCGCCATGATGCCTCCCGCAGAAGCGCCCAGCACGCCATACGAACCGGGCCTGTCCTTGATGTTCACCAGGCGCAAGTGCTTGCGCGCCAGCGGCAGCACCTCCAGGTCGAGCCAGGAGATGGTCGCGTCGGAGCAGATGTATTCGAGGTTGCGGCGCGAGCGCGCGTTCTGCAGGAAGGCGATCGCGAGCGGACGGATACGCCTGTCTGCGATCAGGTTTTCGACAATGGTGGTGAGCCGGCCACGGTGCAGGTAATCGGGCCCATCGAAGACGATCAGCAACGGGACAGGTCCCTTCGCCGGAGGGGCATACAGAAAGATCTCCCGCTCCCCGTCGTCCTGCAGAAGCCCGGCGTCCACGCGGTGGCGGGTGACGGTCCCGGTTGGCACATCCGCGCGGCGCATGGAGAAGGGGGATGCCATGGTTTCCGGCATGTAGAAGAAATTATTCCGGTTGCTCATGCCATTGCTCGTGGAATGAGGGTTGAGCGGATCGAGGAATTGTTCCTGCATGTCCGGGTCCATAAAGGCATATTCCACGTACGCATCGCGGGGAACGGTCAGGGAACAGGACCACACCGGTTGGAACGAATCATGCCTGTGCGTCGAAGAACCGATGCGCTTAAAACTCTTGGGCCGATCCTCCCAGTCGGTCAGGTCGCTGATCAGCAGCGGCGCGGTTTCCCCTTCCCAGAGGAAGAGCGCGCGGTTGCCCTGAATGACAGGAGTCCCATGGTCCCGGGCGCGCTGGAGCAGGGAGATTGGAGATGTCATTTACTGAACGTCCCCATCAGCTCGCCCTGTGCGAGGATATGCCCCTTCATCGCATCCAGGAGCTCCTCCTTGGTGGCGCCCGGCAGGAGATTGACAGGAGCATCCAGTGCGTACAGCTTGAAAAAATAGCGGTGCGTACCGCTCGGCGGGCAGGGGCCGTCATAACGTGTATTGCCCGATGAATTCCTGCCGAAGTAAATGGCACCGGGGTCCACGTTCTTTCCTGTGACTGGCAGGTCCTCTGCAAGACTGCGCCGGTCTGCCGGGATATTAAACAGCACCCAGTGCACCCAGGTACCGGCCGGTGCATCCGGATCGTCCACGATCAGTGCAAAGGACTGGGTACCGGCAGGTGGATCGCTCCAGGTTAATGCGGGGGAAATGTTCCTGCCCACACAGGAATATTTGGCAGGGATGGATTGCCCGTTCACGAACGCGTCGCTTTTCAGATCAAGGGACATGTTTGCCTCCGGGGTGGGTGTGGATGCGGAAGTGGACGAACAGGATGAAAGCAGGAGGACGACCGCGATACACAGCAGGAGATACTTTTTCATAGGATGTCTTCCCGTTTGACCCCTTCGAACTGCAGGATAAAGTCCGGGCCGTAGGCCAGTGAGGGAGTGCAAAATCCAGGTTGAAAACCGTGCCCTGGGCCCTTCGAAGGATCATCATTGAGAATTCGCTTCATGATCTCAACGGTTGTCAGCATGGTACAAGTATATCCCTCCGGGGTGATCAATTTTGAGACAGAACGATTCCCCTTTGCATCCGTCACCTCTCCGATCAAAATGGCGGATCCCTTCTTTCTTCTTTCCTCCTTCGGACCCGGCTCAGTAAAAGAGTTGATCAGGAACTTCAAAAAGCTTTTCATGGGCCGGTTATACAACAACGGACCGATGAGGCGCATCGATTTCAGAACGTTGATGTAGGCGGCCGGAAATGCAAAATACGTTTCGATGTTCGGGATGCCGGTGCTGTAATAGGCGGTGCTGACATCCCCCCACCCAATGGACACGGTCTTCACCGGACCGCGGCCGAAGTCCTGCTCGCGGACGATCCAGGCCGGCGGGACCTGCTCCAGCCTGCCGTTCCTGCGGATCAATCCCTGCCGGTGCATGTTCTCGACCGCGGATTTGGCCGTGCCCCGCGAGGCTCCCGCGCCGATGCCGCGGATAAAGAGGCGGAGGTGATCGGCAGAGTGCAGTCTCTGTTTGAGATACGCAGAGAGACAATCCGAAGGCACAACGTCGAACCCGGCGCCGGGAAGCAGCATGATGCCCGTCTCCTTCGCCCGGGCATCCATGGCTGCCAGCGCCTCAAAGCCCGCGATCTCCCCGCTGATATCCACATAATGCCGTTTCGTCCGCAGACACGCCTCGGCCATCGGACGGTAGGTGTGCACGAACGGTCCCGCGCAGTGCAACACCGCGTCCACTTCGAGCAGCGCCGAGTCCAGCCGGGATGTCTCCTCCAGGGCAAAGGCACGATACGCAAGATTATATTTTTCCGCCTGTTCGCGCAGCTGCCTCTCATCCCGCCCGGCGAGGAGGGGATGGAAGCCAGCCCGGGTCGCATGGTCGACGATGAGCTGACCTGTATATCCATAAGAGCCGTAAACCAGGAAATTTGACATAATCATCCAAGCTTGTAACGTTCGAACATTTGAATGTTATAACCGCTTTACAAAATGAACCAGCCGGTCGGCCTCATGATATCCCAATCGCAGATGTGCGGCGATGCTGGCCTCGTTCTCGAGCCAGGTATCCGAGGCCATCTCGGTGCAGCCTCTTTCACGCGCCCATCCTTCCGCCACATGCACGAGGTCCCTGCCCAGTTTTTGACCGCGCACCAGCTCGCCCACGAACCAGGCTTCGATGTAGCCCACCGGCGACGTCTCACAGCCTTCCGCATAGGAGCGCAGGCCGACCTCGATAAAACCCACCGGCTGTTCGCTCTCATTGAAGGCCAGGAAGACCGCCGTGTCATCATCTGCCAGCAGGTCATCCAGGTCCAGGGCCAGGTATTCCATGGGTGCGTCGGGCCAGAGACCGTGACGCATGCGCAGCCATTCCGGCTTGTCATCGTGGGCAGCGCGTCGGATTGTAAAACTCATGCGCAGCCTCCTCCAAATAAAAAAGGCCCCAAGGGTTGCGGCAACCCTTAGGGCCTAATTGTAAGATATTTACCCTGTCTTGCGCTTGGCAAGCTGGTGATCGAGCATCAGTACGGCCGTGCCGCGGTCTTCGATCAGCTGGAGGGTGGCGACGATCTCGCCCGCGTTCTTCTCCTCCTCCACCTGCTCGCTGATGAACCACTGCAGCATGATCTGGGCGGGATAATCCTTTTCCTGCAGCGCCAGCTCGTACAGCGAGTTGATGGAATCGGTCACCTTGGCCTCGTGGCCCGCAACCTCCTGTGCGACTTCCAGGGAGGAGGACCAGTCTGTCTTCGGGGCATCGATCCCCTTGAGCAGAACGCGTCCGCCGCGCTCGTGGATGAAGTCGAAGAATTTCATGGCGTGCTCGCGCTCCTCCTCAGCCTGTACACGCATCCAGTTGGCGAAACCGGGCAGGTTCCTGTCTTCGAAGTATGCCGCCATCGAGAGATACAGGTACGATGAGTACAACTCTTTGTTGATTTGCTCATTCATTGCTTCTTGCATTGCTTTTCCAATCATAAGAGCCTCCTTGTTTGATTGATTATATTCTCTTTGTGAAGTGAAAACCAAGATAGATAACCAGCACCAGCGCCAAGATCCACAAAAATACAATGATCAGAGCGCCAAT
>JBLMZU010000380.1:0-3674 GCA_050258995.1 Bacteroidota bacterium | reverse complement strand
GAAGAAATGTTTTCCCGATTGCTCGCGAAGATAGGCCAGTGCCTGTTCTTTTGTCCAGCCCTTGCGATAGGGGCGGTCTGAAGTGAGAGCATCGTATACATCCACGACGGCAAAGATCCGGGCGGCCAGTGGAATCTCCTCGCCTGTGAGGCGGCGGGGATAGCCGGTCCCATCCCATCTTTCATGATGACAGTAGGGAATCTCAATTGCTGGCAGGAGATAGTCGATCTGCGAAAGGATCTGGAAGGCCTTTTCAGGATGAGTTTTCATGATCTCCATCTCTTTGGCAGAAAGCGGCTCCGGCTTTTGCAAAATCGCATCAGGGAGAGCCATCTTGCCGATATCGTGGAGGAGCGCGCCTCGGCGGATCAGGGCCAGCTCCGAGGCCGGGATTCCCATCCGGGCTGCCAGGGCGACGGTCAGATCTGCGACGCGATGCGTGTGCTCATCCGTTACGTGATCCCGCATGTCCAGCACCTGCGACCATCCCGCCAGGGTGGCATCATATGCCCGGGTAATCTCGGCGATCGCATCCTGGGCTTTTTTGTACAACTGTGCATTTGCAATCGCGAGGGAGACCTGAAAGGCCAGAACATAGCTCAAATCGATTTCTGTGCTGCTAAACTGGCGTTTATTGTGGATGGTTCCGAGGATGAAGACACCGATCGCACTTTCCTTGAGGAGAAGCGGGAAATACAGAATGGATACAAGGCCGCGCAGATCGACGATGTTTTTCTCCGCCTCGGTCAGCGGGACTGCACCGGCATCCGGAAGATAAACAGGGGTTCGCGTGCGAACTGCCTCATTGATGTGAGGGTGGTCTTCGAGTTTGGCGCTCAAAGCCTCCACCGGCAGCTGCAGGGGCAGAGGGGGGGAAGTGGCACCAAGGCGCAGGGTCCCGTTTTCCTCCAGGGTATAGATGGCGCCGGTGTCCAAACCCAGCATATCCACTGCGCTTTCAATGGCGATCTGCAGGACCTCAGTAAGATCCATCGTCGAAGCCAGGGAACGGCTAACTTTGAGTAAAGTGGATAACTCTTTTGCGGGGATTCGATTGGATAAATTCTCGTAGGCTTCGAATTCGGTCTGGTCCATTTTATGTCCTTCGCCGCGATAGAGCTCGCCCAGACGTAGATCCTTCGACTGGTAAACTCAGATAGTTGCATTGACGAATGGTCGGCGGCTTTCCCCGCAATCTGAACCGGCCGGATGGTATGAAAGAAACAATTCCCTTGAGCTTCTAATCGACGATAAAGAGCTTGGCACCTGTGTTTGTATGGGAGCGATGCGGCTCGGCGTTGTCGGCTACCTGGTAACTCATCCCCGGCGTAAGAATGAATTTCCTGCCGTCGGCAAGTTCTGTATGCAGCTCACCTTCCAGGCAGAGCAGGATGTGACCCTTGCTGCACCAATGATCCGCAAGGTAGCCGGGACTATATTCGACCAGCCGGACGCGGATCGTATCGAATTGCTGTGTGCGCCAGTAGGCCGTGCCTGTTTCTCCTTTGTGTTCAACAGGAGATATTTCCGCCCAGGCCGTGGTGCCGAAAGGGATATTCTTCATGTCCATATTGTTCTGCCCGGTTGTTCTCTCTACTGGCCGGCAGCAGCGATTGGTCAGCAGCAGAGTATCTGAAACTGTCAGCCGAATTTTGCTTTCAGGATGGCGCTCAGCTCATCAAGATCATCCTGCCGGAAGGCGGAGATGTAGATATCCGTCAGGCAGTTTGCCAGGTCAGCATTCTGGGGATGGCTGAGGAACTGCGAAATCCCCATGAGCATTGGCTCGATGACATCCTTGGCGCTGGCTCCGCCGGATCCGGTGCCGAAGAGAGGGAATAGGATGCTGGTGGAATTTCCCTTTCCTTTTTCGGCACGCTCCTTCTGTAATATCCACTGCTCGGTATCCGGAGGGGAGATGATTCCAGAAAGCTGGTTAAGCTTCTGAAGCTTTTCCAGGCAATTTCGCGTGAACGACCGGATCTTGGCCGGCTCGGTATAGGGAATCACCCTGGCCTGCGAATCCACCGCCTGCACCGCCGCGACATGAAAAATGTACTGGACGTTGTTGTACTCGGAAAGCTGGCTGGTGGGACCACCCGCGCTGGTGATGAAGACTTCCCCATCCAGCACGGGCCGGCCGCGATCCCTCAGGTGCCAGTCCAGTTCCTGCTGGATCGTATCCTCATACTTCCCATTCCGCAGCCGGGCGCCTTTCCTGCGCAGCAGCGAAGAGACCGTGCGGCTCTCGAAGAATCGTGCCATTTGCATATAATCATTTTCAGAATTGACCAGTACATCGATCCCCTGGAATTCCGTGAGGTCACCGCTTGCCAGGTGCAGGTTGACGGAATTGGGTCCGAATTTCAATTGATAGGATTTGGCCCTTTGATTGTCCTCTGCCTTGGTAAAGGACGGTTTCTGGCGTGCCAGTAGGTTTTTTAATACGTCGGCCTGTTGTGATTTGGTCCTTTCACCGGCCTTGACGAGATCATCGCCGATCTCCTTCAGCAGTGCATCCTCGGTATCCAGGGTGATATTCTTGGTAAGCCTGCCCTGCAAATGATCGATATCCAGGGCCTTCAACTCCAGGGTCATTTCCTCGTGCCGGGAAAAGTCGAATCCCAGTGGATAAACCTCGATCCCGAGCGCCGTGGCCAAGGCGATCTCACGCAATACCCATTCCGATTTGGACGTACCGGGACCAATCAAGGCCAGTAGAACATCGCTGTCCAGGAGGTTGCGATAGATTTCAGTCTCCCATTTTATGCCTCCGGGCAGGTTTGGAGCGTCCATCCATGGTTTGAATCTGCTGTCATTTCTCAGCGCCTGGTTTAGGATTCCCGCCTCAAAGTTCTTGCTCTTGATCTTTTCGCCGTTCTCCACTTTTTCGAGCATTCGTTTGTAGCAGATGAATATTTTGATCAGATTGGGCATACTGCTTTCTCCTGGTTCCCTGGTGCGATGAGCTGGCGTAATTCTATCATCAAGGCAGCCATCTCTTCCATAAAAAATCCATGGTCGTTAAGAGGGATCCCTGTAGGTGACCTTGTAACAGGCCAGAAGGTTGCCGGAGTTTTCCCAGGTACGCGTCTGGGTCAGTTTGAGCGATACCGGCGGACGACCCTCAAAAATGGGTGTGCCGGAACCTGCAATTAACGGGAAGAACGTCAAGTGCAGCTCGTCCACGAGCCCATGGATGAGCAGATCGTTCCAGAGCAGGCGGCTCATGATGATCAGAATATCCCTGCCGGATTGTTGTTTGAGTGCAGCAATCTCCTGGTGTGCATGTGCCCGGCGGATCACGCGAGTATTCTGCCAGGGCGACAGCTCCTCGCGGTGCAGGTTGTCTGAAATAACGATCTTTTCGATCGATTGAAACAGTCCCGCAAGCTCGCGCCTGATCCCGGTGGCGTGCGGGTCGTTTGCCACGCCCGGCCAGTACTCCTTGTTGCCCAGAAATGAATTGCGGCTTAAGAGTAAAAAATCTGCAGCGTGCAGCCGCTCGGCGTTATAAAAGTCGAAACTATCATCGCCCGCATAATCCTCGTGATAATAGTCATACAGGGAGTTAATGCTTTTATCCTGCCCTTCGTAATAGCCATCCAGGGTAAGGAAGTTACTGACAATTAGTTTACGCATTATGGCAATCCTTTGGCGATCCCTTAACTTAA
>JBLMZU010000379.1:0-2941 GCA_050258995.1 Bacteroidota bacterium | reverse complement strand
TCTCTCTGTAAGCTTTACGGGCGCGGATGCAGAGATGATGTTGATCCGCATGAATAGCGAAGGAATTGCGGTATCGATGGGGTCCGCCTGTAATTCCAAATCCATTGCGCCCTCCCACGTTCTGACTGCCATGGGCCTGCCTAACGAGCAGATTGAATCTACGTTGCGGTTTTCGCTTGGCATGCCCAGCACCCGGGAGGATGTTGATTATGCCCTTCATGCAATGGAAGCAATTTTGCCGCGCGTACTTGTTTAAGAAATTTATTGTTGGAGAAGACCATGGAAAAAAGAGCTGTTCAGGATCGTTCAAGTTTACTGGCTGATGTGGCCGAGATGTATTATCTCGAGGAAAAGAATCAGGCCGAAATTGCGAAAACCATCGGTGTGACCCGCTCGATGGTTTCCAGAATGCTGACAGAGGCCAGACAAAGCGGAATTGTGGAGATCCGGATTCAGCGACCTCTGCAATTCGACTCGGAGCTTGAAAACGAACTTAGGGAGCAATTCAATCTTAAAGACGTGTCTGCAGTCGTTACCCGGCATACCAGTGGCGAGCGCCTCACCCGTACCCTGGGCAGTGCAGGAGCACAGATGCTTGCGCGCCACCTCGGACCCCAGAAAACCCTGGGGCTGGCATGGGGCACTTCCATCAGCGCAACGGTAGATGCCTATGAAGCTGCGGAGCCGATGCCTGTTAAAGTGGTGCAGTTGGTTGGTGCCATGGGTGCGCATAACATGGAATATGATGGTCATGATCTGGTGTCGCGGATCACGGAAAAATTATCGGGGGATGCCTATTACCTCAATGCCCCCTACCTGTGTCAGAATGCGGAGATCGCACAGTCACTGTTGCAAACCAAGAGCATCCGCGAGACCATCCGGGTTGGGAAGAATGCAGACGTAGCGCTGCTGGGAATAGGAACGACGTCACCCGATTACTCCAGCTTTTATCTGGCTGGTTATATTACGAAGCGAGAACTCGATGAGCTGCGGAAAGCAGGGGGGGTCGGCGATGTCTGCGGTCTGCACTTCGATCGATATGGGCAACCGGCTTGCGATGAATTCAGCGAACGCTTGGTGTCCATACGGAGGCAGGATCTCTTATCCATACCTGTTCGCCTGGCTGTTGCCGGGGGAGAAGGTAAGGTAGAAGCCATTCTAGGCGCCCTTCGAAGCAATTATGTCAATGTTCTGGTAGTGGATAACATGACCGCCAGGAAAGTATTGGAACTCAATAAATCAAGTTGAATGAGGTCATCAATGTCTAAGGACAATGGGAAGGATAAAGAGTTAGAGCCTGTTTCAGAAGAGTCATTTGACCAACAGGTCAAGCGCCTGGGTCTATCGGATGAGACTCTGATTGACCTGTACCGGACCATGTGTACTGTGCGTCATTTTGAATACATGGCGGATAAGCTTTATGCAGCGGGAAAAGTACACGGGACGATGCATCTTTCTGCCGGCCAGGAAGCGGTGGCGGCTGGCATCAGCCTGGCCGTTCATCCCGATGATTACTTGATCAACCATCATCGTGGTCATGGACACTTTATCGCCAAGGGGGCGGACATTAATTTGATGATGGCTGAATTCCTGGGCAAGGACACCGGCTATAACCACGGTCGTGGGGGCTCGATGCATATAGCGGATTTTCAATCCAACAATCTGGGCGCAAATGGGATTGTCGGTGGAGGAATTCCTCAGGCTGTCGGCGTGGGATTGGCATTGCAAATGCAGAAGCGTCATGAAATCTGCATTTGCATCTTTGGTGATGGCGCCGCCAACGAGGGTGTTTTCCATGAAGCCATGAATATGGTCGCCTTATGGAAGCTGCCAGTTCTCTATGTCTGCGAAAACAACAAATACGGCATGTCCATGGATGTGGAACGGGCCACTGCCAAGCTTCCCATCGCACAACGCGCTGATGCGTACGGCATCCCTTGGGCATGTGTAGATGGCAATAATGTGATCGAAGTGTACGATGCAATGAAGATCGCGGCCGATTATGTTCGCTCTGGAAAGGGACCCTATTTTGTGGAAACGATCACCTACCGGTATTTCGGACATTCCAAGAGCGACCGAAATCTATATCGATCCAAGGAGGAGATCGAAGATTGGAAACAAAACCGTGATCCCATTATTCGTTATACCAAAAACCTGCTCCAAGCGGAGATCCTGGGTGACAGCCAGGCTCAACAGATAGATACCGACGCGGAGCTGGTCATTGTCAAAGCCGTTGAATTCGCTGAGTCGTCGCCTGAGCCCGATCTCTCAACACTGATGGAGTATGTCTATGCCTGAAATCTCCTATCTCGAAGCCATTCGCCAGGCGCTATGGCAGGAAATGAAACGCGATGAGCGTGTTTTCCTGCTGGGCGAAGATATTGGCCGCTATGGCGGCGCGTTCGGCCTGACACACGGTATGCTGGATGAGTTTGGCGAGGAACGTGTCCGTGAGACGCCCATCTCGGAAGCTACGATTGTCGCGACGGCGATTGGCGCCTCCCTGCTGGGAATGCGGCCGGTGGCTGAAATCATGTTCATGGATTTTATACTCCTTTCCCTGGATCAGATTGCCAACCAGGCTGCCAAGATGCACTTCATGTTTGGAGGCCGAACCAGCGTGCCGATGGTCATTCGCATGCCAGGTGGTTCTGGCACAGGCGCAGCCTCGCAGCATTCACAATCGCTTGAAAGTGTTCTCATGCACTTCCCGGGTTTGATCGTGCTGAATCCATCCACTCCATATGACGCCAAAGGTCTGATGCTTTCAGCGATCCGGAACCCAAACCCGGTCTGCTTTGTGGAACACAAGGTGCTTTACAAGACGAAAGGTGAAGTGCCGGAAGATGATTACACCATCCCGATTGGTGTTGCTGAAATCAAGCGTCCGGGACGCGATATTACCGTGGTTGCCAATAACATCATGGTAATGAAGACGCTT
>JBLMZU010000378.1:0-3840 GCA_050258995.1 Bacteroidota bacterium | reverse complement strand
GATCGCTACGATCGCCATGTCTGCTTGAATTGTGAACTCGGAACCCTCGACCGGCACGGGTTTTCTGCGGCCGGAAGCGTCAGGCGCGCCGAGCTTCATCTTCTGGCAGACCACCCCTTTCAGCTTTCCATTTTCGCCAATGAATTGCGTGGGATTGGTGAGGAAACAAAGCTCCACGCCTTCCTCTTCCGCGGCTACCACCTCTGCCGGAAAGGCTGGCATTTCGGCTCGGCTTCTCCTATACGCAACGATCACTTTCTTGGCGTTGGATCGGATGGCAACCCTGGAAGGATCCAGACAGGCGTTGCCGCCCCCAAAGAGCACGACAGTCTTACCTGTCAGATCAATTCTTCCGCCCCGGTTGACCTCTTTCAGGAAGTCGAAGCAGCACAACACCCCATCGAGATCCTCGCCCGGTACCCCGAGCTTCTTCGGCTCCAGTGAGCCCGTGGCCAGGAAGATGGCATCGAAGCCCTGTTCTTTCAGTTCTTTCAGACTGTTGACGCGAACACCCGTTTCGATTTCTACAGCGAGAGCCGTTACATTCTTGATATCACGGTCCACGACGGATTTGGGGAGGCGATAGGCGGGGATCCCAAACCGAAGCTGGCCCCCCGGTTCCGGCTCCGACTCAAAGATCTTAACCTGGTATCCCTTGCGCGCCAGGTGATAGGCAAGGTTGAGCCCGCCAGGTCCCGAGCCTACGACGGCGACCCGCTTGTCCAAGAGTTTCTGTGGATGGCCATATTCGGGCTCAGGGTGATTTGCATAATAGTGATCGGCCATGAAGCGCTTGATGGCCCGGATATGCAGCGTTCCCTCTTTATCCCCGCGAGCGCATTCGCCTTCACAAGGCGCATAACAGGCCCGCGCCAGGCTGCCCACCAGGGGGGCATCCTCCAGGTGCATCCGGAAGGCCTCGTCATAACGCCCGGCACGGACCAGTGACACAAATCCACTGGGCTTCACACCGGCCGGACAGGCATTCGTGCAGGGAGCCTGTCCCTGGCGGCTGATGACCGCTTTTTTCGGCACCGCTTGCGGAAACGCAATATGAGCAGCATGTCGTCCGACCAGGTTGTAGTTGTATTCGTCCGGCAGCGAGACCGTACAGACTTCCTCGCACTTGGCACAACCTGTGCAGGCGTCGAAGTCCACGTAGGAAGCTTTTTTGTGCAGGTCCACAGTGAAGGAACCATCGTCATTGCGGACAAAACCGTCCACCTCGGTGTAGACCATCGGCGTGATCTGCGGATGGTGGGCAACGGCAGCCATTTTTGGGGTGACAATGCAGCTGGCGCAATCCAGCGTTGGAAAAACCTTGCTCAACAAAATGGATTTGCCGCCAATACTCGGTTCCTTCTCCACCAGCAGCACCTTGTAGCCCATATCCCCGAGTAAGGCGGCCGTTTCCATGCCAGCTACACCCGCGCCCACGATCATTACATCGTAGTCAAGTCCATTTGTCTTAGGGTTGGGCGTCATAGCTGGCCAGCTCCTCATCGAACTTTCGCATATGGGACACAAAACTATCTGCGCACACCGAGCAGATTCCGGCCATCTTGAGCCGTTTCGGGCTGATATTCCGCTGTCTGAGCATATCCTGCGCTTTCGCGAGCAGGGCACTTGTTCGCGGAGTGCAATCCGAAAGATATGCACAATCACCCCCGCAGGCGGCAATGAATACGCCATCGTACCCGCTTTCAAGGGCATGAACGATCCAGGCCGGCTTGATCCCACTGGAGCACGGCAGGGAAATCACCTGAACGGAAGTTGAATAATGCATGTGCGCGCTGCCAGCCAGGTCGATCCCAAGGTCTGATATGGCGCTTGTGGAAAAGACCAGGATCTTTTTGCTGCCCGCTTTTCTGGTATTTACATCAGCCATCTATTTTGTCCTGCGCAAATAAATGCTCCAGAACCCGTCATTTTCCACAACGCCCAGGTATTCAAACTCCATTTTTTTACACCAGCGCTCCACGGACACAACGGTTTCCGAATCGGAGGATTGGATTTCCATGACTCCACCAACCGGCGTCTCGCTGATCGCGCGTCTAGCCTCCAGCAAGGGACCCGGGCAGGCTGTACCACGAGCATCCACCAGTTTATCCACTTTCAAAGTATGAAGATCGGCCGTTACCATCATTGCACCTCGTTTCATTATTCGGTTTCTTTAGGGTTGAAAGATTGCCTGTTTTTGGAAATCTTTATTTTGAGATATCAACGCTCCACTTGCCTGCGGCGAATGAACAAGCGCTCGTAGCCGGCGCCCTGCAGAACACCCAAAAATTCATGTCCCACCTTCTCACACCAGTGGGGCATATCCACTTTGGTATTGGCATCGCTCGTCCAGACTTCGAGGGTCTCCCCTACTTTCACACCAGTGATACCCTTCTTGGCTTCCAGCAGCGGTCCCGGGCAGGACATGGCACGTGCATCCACTACTTTGGCAGCTTGTATTTGTATGAGATCAGGGGTGGTCATGAGTATCTTCTTACGCTTCGGATTCGGTTTCAAACAAGTGCCGTTTGGGCCGGTTCGCCAGGACCAGACAGTCACTTAAAAGGTCATTACTGGCAACTTGATAGAAAATATTATGGTGTTCCCGCCGCGATTCGACGATGTTGCTCAATTCCATCAGACGAAGATGTTGCGACGTACTTTGCAAGGATGCGCCGATCGAAGAGGCGATTTCCGTGACAGTTCGCTCTTTTTCCGCTAGCAACCACAGGATCAGGACACGCTGGGCATTACTGAAAACCTTGCAGAGCATTGCCTGGTGTTCAGCCAACCGTCGGATATCGGGGGAAAGAACTGGCTTTATCATGATTTACTTCAGGAGTTACTTAATTCATATATAGATTAACCCTCCCCCTAGATGCATACAAGTGATACCTGTCACACAGGCTATGGAATTTATCGATGGCTAGCTATCAAGAAAAACGATGAGGCCGTCATAATTTTGCTTCCGGGTGTATAGGATACGCTACTGCGCCTGCAACTGACGGATCATCCTAAAAAGACAAGTCAAACAACGTTGGCTGACCGAATGAAACCCGCCGCAAGCCCTTCCGTATTCAACGGTGGGGATAAGGCGGGTTTCTCGAATTGGCTTCAGTCGAATTCCACCGCACTGCGTACGGCGCACGTGTAGTGGACAAATGTTCTATAACGGAATATACTGCTTCATGTGGAAAACAACAGTTACAAGAGAGACGAACATCGGGTATACCTCATTATCTATCATTTGGTGTGGACATCCAAAAGACGAAAGCCTGTTCTCACTGGCAATGTAGCGAAGGACTGTAAAGCCTTGATAGAAGCCAAGTGCAAAGAATATGGGTGGAGAGTCATGGAGTTAGCCATTCAACCAGACCATGTTCACCTGTTCGTTGAAACCTTCCCACTATCCCTGCTTCTGAAGTTGTGAAGCAATGCAAGGGTGTTACGTCGCACGAACTGAGAGAGAAATATCCTTTCCTCAAAAAAAAAACTACCGTCCCTCTGGACACGCTCATACTTTGCCGCTACTGCTGGCAATGTGTCTGCAGGAACCATCCAACGCTATATTGCAATGCAAAAAGGTCTGTGATGCTCAAAGCATACAAGTACAGGTTGTATCCATCAAAGGCACAAAGTCTCTTGCTTGCACAAACGCTGGAGACGTGCCGCTGTTGGTATAACACTTGTCTTGCCGAGAGAAAAGAAGCCTACGAAAATGAAAAGCGAAGTGTAGGCAAGTTTGAGCAACTCCGCAAAGTTAGAGAGTTGAAACAGTCTAATCCCTATGCTGAAAATGTCCACAGTCACATTCTACAAGTCGTTGTACAAGATCTAGAT
>JBLMZU010000377.1:0-7534 GCA_050258995.1 Bacteroidota bacterium | reverse complement strand
GGCAGATACTCCAGGTGGGCGAAGCGCTCAAAGCTCGAGTAGGAGGCGAGCAGGACTTCCCCGCCCCAGAACGCGCCATCGGTGCCGTATCCTGTACCGTCAAAGCACAGACCGATCAGCCGCCTGTCGTCCAGGTTGTGATCTGCCATGCACGAGGCAATATGAGCGTGCTGATGCTGGACCGCAACGCGGCGGGCCGTAAATGTTGAGCGCCTGACATATTGTGTACTGAAATAATCGGGGTTCAGATCATGGGCGACGATCTCGGGCCGGACATTAAATGCGTTCGACAGATGTCCAACGCTTTGCTCGAACGATTCATACGTCTGGACGTTCTCCATGCTGCCAATAAAGGGACTGAGAAATGCCTGCCGGTCGCGTGCCAGGCAGAAGGCATTCTTGAACTCGCTGCCGACTGCCAGCGTGGGCTTTACTTCGCATGCAAGCCTGACTGCATACGGCGCGTACCCGCGGCTGCGACGCAGATAAACAGCGGGAGAGGACTGGCTGTGATGATCGTTCCTACCGACCATGCCTGGATCCACCCGGACGATCGAGTCATCACTCCGCAGGTGAATCTCGCGGTTGTGAAGAATAAAGGCATCTGCCAGCGGGGAAAGGCGAAGCAGGGCATCTTCATCCTGCGTTGCAATCGGCTCGTTTGCCAGGCTGCCGCTGGTCATGACGAGCAGCCGGGGGGCGGGCTCGGTTGCAAGCAGAAGGTCCGTTTGATTCAGGAGAAGATGATGCAGGGGGGTGTAGGGCAGCATCACGCCCAGTGTGTCGATGTTCGGCGCCACCCAGCGGGAGACGCTGAATTCCTGTCCCTTGTGGAACTTTTTCTCGAGCAGCACGATCGGCTTTTCGTGGCTCGTCAGCAGTTCCTCTTCCTCGCGGCTGAGACTGCAAATGGAGCGAATGACCTCCAGATCAGATGCCATCAGGGCGAATGGCTTGTCGATCCGTCCCTTGCGGTCGCGCAGATCCTCCACTGTCAGGGAATTGGATGCATCGCAAGCCAGTTGAAAGCCACCAAGCCCCTTGATCCCCAGAATATATCCCTCCCGCAGCAGGCGCCGCGCTTTGAGAATGGCAGAGGTGCGGCATTCAATGCTCGAAATTTTCAAACTGGCATTGGGCCATTGTGAATGGATCTCGCGCAGCGCGACGAACGGACCACAATCAGAACACGCCGTCGAATGCGCATGAAAGCGCCGATCCAACGGATCGGTATATTCCGCGCTGCAATCGTCGCACAATCCAAACTCTGCCATCGTGGTGTCCGACCGGTCGTAGGGAACACCCTGAATGATCGAATACCGGGGGCCACAATGAGTGCAGCTGATAAACGGATAGAGATAACGTCTGTCCCTCGGATCGAACAGCTCGCGCTCGCAATCCGGGCAGATCGCGAGATCGGCCTTGATCGGCAGTTGTAAATCATCCGGCCCAAGCGAGGGGAGAATATCAAAGGTTTTGTATTTCAGCCGCGATTCTTCGCTGCGTATCTCCAGTGAATCGATTCTGACCTGGGATGGCTTTTCGGTTATTATTTTTTCCAGGAAAGATTCCACGCCTGAAGGGCAGCCCTCCACGTAGATTTCCACCCCACCTGGCGTATTGCATATCCAGCCATGCAAATCGAGCCGGGTCGCCAGTCCATAAACAAAGGGGCGAAACCCGACTCCGTGCACTTCACCTGTAACTAGAATATGCTTGGCCATTATGATCATCGTCCTGAGCCGGTCAAATCCGTCCTTCAACGTATTCACAGGCTCATGCGAATCTTTTATTCAATTTCGATGCTTTCGAGCCTGACGTCGTCTTCACTTAGTAGCTTCAAATGCTCACCAAAGCAGTACACGCACATGGACCTTTCTTCTGTTCCTTCAGGATCAAACGCTCCGCTGCAATCCAGACATTTCATCTCAACGGGCACATGATTGAAATTGAGCTCGGCTCCCTCTCCGGGAGAGCCCTTCGCCAGGTCTCTCCAATAGAAGCGGATCGACTCTTCACGTTCTTCTGAAAAGGAACCGATCAACAGGTTCACACGTACGATTCGTTTGGAATTTGATCTTTCTAAAGCGAGATCGAGTAAATTTTGTGTTCTTGAAAACTCATGCATACGTACCACTTGTCTTGGTAACAGCTGTCTTTGGAATGCCATGTGTATTTCAAATTCCCAATATCAGGTTTAAGATCTGGCATTCTGTATCTTTAGATTAATCCCTTAACACATTGCAACCAAGATGGAGAAAGTCACCCATGCGGATGACTTTCTTCTTCAATGAATTGTGATGTTTTACGCCAGCAATTTCGCTACTATTTGGGTCGCTTTGGGCACAGCTTCCCGCACAGGCGGCGACAGTTCCTCGCTAAAATCATAGATATGCCTGGCCGAGATACCAACCACAACCACTTCATCCGGCAGCCGCGCACCCATCTGTCTGCCAAGCTTCATCGCATTCTGCAGAGATAAATCATGCACGCTGGTCAGGTGAAATGCCGAAAGGTCCGGCAGCTCATCCAGTTCCGAAACAACGATCTCGCCCACCTCCTCCTCACATACAAATGCATCGACCAGGATGGCACGGTCGTATCCGATCAGCCGCTCCATCAGGCTGATGCCGCCCAGCGACAGGCAGTCCACATCGACACTGCTCTCCTCTCCCGGAGAATCACATGACAAAGAAGGCAATGAAAGCAGGATCGTCTTCACTTCCTCCGCAACCACCCAGCCAACGCCATCATCGCCGAGGATCGGGTTGCCGAGACCGACGACGAGTTTTTTCACAGTGCCTGCTTTTTGGGTTCTTCCACCATTTGGGCAGCCAGTTGAATGCGGGTCATATTCAGCCGGTCCATGGCCGCCTTGGCAACTGCCCGTAGCAAACCGACCGACAACTGAGCGTCCACCTCACACAGGGCACGCAGGGCTCGTGCATCAATCCGGATGACGCGGCAGGGCTTGTCGGCACGCAATGTGGTGGTGTACAGGTATGGATCGATGAGTGCCGAGATCCCGAATAATTCCTCAGGATTAATGTAGCCCACAAAATATTCCTGGTAGTAATCGGGCATATTCTCACTTGTGACTGCAATGTAATAGGGCAAATTCCCCTGTGTCAGGAAATAAAGTGAGTTTGCAGGGCTGTTCGCCTCGAACAGGATATCGCCAGGCTGGAGTTGGAGTTCCTGTGCGATCATGGCCATCGCTTTCAACTCCTTGTCATTCATAAAGGAGAAGAATGGAAAACGCTGGAGAAGCTCAAATGGGATCATATGTACTCCTTCGGTTATAGATAGAGAGGCGTGCCGGAATTTCTGCCCGTCCGGCACGCCATAGAAAGGAGGATTCAATCCACGAACTGACGAATCGAATCCACCATCTCGCCTTTGGAATTATGGATATTGATCTCGAGAGGCATCTGTCCTGGCAGCGAATGCGTCGCGCACCCAAAGCAGGGATCGTAGGCGCGGAATGCCATCTCCACCCTATTGAGCAGGCCTTCGTTGACCTTGCCTTCCTTGATCAAACTTGTGGCGGCCTTGTGGGTGGACATCTGGATCGGGGCGTAGTTATTGGTGGTGCCGACGATGAGATTCGCCCTGGTCACCACGCCGCGCTCGTCGGTCCAGTAGTGATGTGTGAGAGTGCCGCGCGGCGCCTCGACAATCCCAATCCCCTCGGTGGGGATTTCGGTTGGGCGGGTATGGACACGCGGCGAGGTGATCTCGGGATCTGTCACCAGTTCCACCCAACGCTCGGCCGCGTAGAGCAGTTCCACCAGCCGGGCCCAGTGAATGGCGAGACGCTGGTGGACAGGTTTTCCTCCCAGAGTCGAATAGAACCGCTCGTATTCCTCCTGGGCACGCGGTGTGGCCATGCCGTCAGAGGCGTTGAGGCGCGAGAGAGGCGTGGCCATGTAGACACCGGAGTCGTGACCGTCCACAAATCCCTTCCAGCCGACATTCTTTAGATAAGGGAATTTGAGATAGGTCCACGGCTCGACATGTTCGGCGATATGCTGCATGTAATCCTTGGGTTCGTACTTGACGAACTCCCTGCCGCTCGGGTTTACAACCCGGACCTTGCCGTCATAGAAATTGACCTTGTTGTTCTCATCCACGAGCCCCATGTAATAGGTCTGATGAGTGTAGACATCGCCAAGGATCAAATCCACATAGGCCTGGTTGCCAAGCACAATCTCATTGAAGAGTTTGAGGCTGAACTGGGCAAACTCAATCGCCCAGCGTCCCATCTCCTCGATCTCCCTGCGCTGCTCCTCGCTGATGCCCTTGGTCATGCCGCCGGGAATGGAGGCGCAGGGATGCACCTTCCGTCCGCCGATCATCTCGACGACGGTATGCCCGTACTTGCGCATCTGGATAACCTTGCCGCCGATCTCGAGGCCTACCTTGTGGATGACGCCCAGGATATTCCGCTCGGCCACGGGCGCATCGGGTCCCATGATGAAATCGGGGCCGCCCAGGGCATAGAAATGTGTCGTATGGTCGGTGCAATAGAATGCGGAGTACAGCAGCTCACGCAGCAGCTTGGCTGTACGTGGTGGATCGACTTTGTACGCCGCGTCTGCAGCCTTGGAGGCCGCCATATTGTGAGCCTCCGGGCACACGCCACAGATGCGATTGGTCAAGAGCGCCATTTCTTCGATCGGGCGTCCGACGACGAATCGCTCGAAGCCGCGCAGCTCGGGGATCTGGAAATATGAATTGGCAACATTTCCCCTGTCATCGAGGAAGATCTCGATCTTGCCATGACCTTCAAGACGGGTAATGGGATCAATCGATATGGTCTGTGTCATAAGAATCTCCTTACCCCTTTTCCCACGCGGACTTGGAAGCCTTCAGCAGCGACCCGGCCAGGTTGAAGCGATACATTTGCCCGGTTGGGTCGGGGATGCCGTCGAGGATCCTGTTGATCTCACCGGGTTCGTTCGCCTCGATGACCGAGGCGAAGGCCGTCATCAAGCGGGCACCGTAATCCATCACTCCCTCGGCAGGACCGTAGCACCCGATGCACTGCGCGCCCACCTGTGGACAGCGCGCATTGCAGCCGCTGCGGGTGGCGGGTCCATTGCAGGGCACACCCTGTTCCAGGATGCACAGGCCGGGATCGATCGGGGCCACATCCTGGATGCGCTTGAAGGCTTTGATCGTCTTCACATTGCGCGCCCGCGGGCACTCATCACAGACAGTGGAATTCCCCGCGCCGATGACCGCCCCCTTGGGTGGGAGCTGTGCTTCGCCCTTAATCACCTGGATGACCAGGTCGATCACAGCCGCGATCTGGTGCGATTCGGGCGGGCAGCCCGGCATGTAGTAATCTACCTCCACGACCTGATCGAGCGGTCGTAATACGGAAGACAGCGTTGGAATATGGAGCTCACCCTCCGGGACATCATAGGTTGTGCGCGGATAGATCTCATTCGGATTATCCGTTGTGATGGTATTGAAGGCCGTGTGTACGATCTCCCCCACCGGGCTTAGGTTCGCCAGACCCGGGATACAGCCCTCACAGGCGCATGAGCCAAATGCAACCAGGATCTTTGATTTTTTGCGCATCAGCCTGGCAATGTGCTCGTTCTCGTCGTTGCGCATACCGCCGTTGAAGAGTGTAAGCAGGATCGAGCCATCCTCCATCGCTTCGACATCCTTGTACTTGGCATCCATCGCCACGGGCCAGAAGACCACATCGAAGTTGGCATCTACATCCAGGATCTTCTCATGGGTATTGAGAACCGCGATCTCACACCCGCCGCAGGAGGCCGCCCAGTACATGGCAAACTTGGGTTTGTTTCCGTTCGCGGTCATGCCGACACCTCCTCAAGATGTGAGATTTCTTCCTGCAGGTTTTCCAGTTTCTCAACCGGCTTTCCCCAGTTGAGAGGACCCAGCTTGCGGATCTCTTCCACGAAGAGTGTCGTTTCGCTGGCAAACCTTGCACCTTCCGCGGCGCTCGCCCAAACCAGCTTGACACGCCCCGGTTCGATCCCCATGCCTTCGAGCACACGTTTGAGCAAAAGATAGCGTCGCAAGGCCTTGTAATTCTGCTCCATGTAATGACAATCACCCGGATGGCAGCCGGTGATCATCACGCCATCCGCGCCACTCGAGAGGGCGCGCAGGACGAAAGTCGGGTCGAGGCGCCCCGAGCACATCATGCGGATGAGGCGTACATTTGGCGCGTACTTCATGCGGGACGTTCCTGCCAGATCGGCCGCGCGATAGCTGCACCAGTTGCAGGTAAAGCCGATGATTGTGGGTTCAAAAGTTTCGGTCATGTTGTCCACTCCTAATCGCCAACCGGCTCGAGCGTACGCAGCAGCAGCCCGTCGATCTGGGCGAGGATCTGCTCATCGCTAAAGCCCGTGCCGCTGATCGCGCCTGCAGGACAGGCCGCCACACAGGTTCCACATCCCTGGCACAGCGCCGGATTGATCTCGGTCACCTTGCGGTCCTCCAGGTAGGAGATGGCGTTGAACGGGCACATGCCGTTGCAGATGCGGCAGCCGGAACACGACTCCTGGTCCACGGTCGCCTTGATCGGCTCGAGCGTGACCTCCCTTTGCAGGATCTTGTCCAGCACGCGCGCCGCCGCTGCCGCCCCCTGTGCAACGCTAGACGGAATATCCTTGGGTCCCTGGGCACAACCGACGATAAAAACACCTTCCGTCATTGTGGCAACAGGATCCAGCTTTGGATGTTTCTCGGTAAACCAGCCGTCGGTGGAACAGGAAATGCCGAACATTTTGCCGACATCCCTGGCGTCCGAGCGCGGCTGCAGACCGCTGGAGAGGATCACCATATCCACCGGGATGCGCCTCTGTTTACCGGCCAGTGTATCCTCCACCTGGATGATGAGCTTCCCCTTTTCACTCTCATAACGATGGGCGTTCGTCACCTCCGCCACCTTGCCGCGTACGAACAGGGTCCCCTCTTCGAGCACACGCTGGTAGAACTCATCGTATGCCTTGTACGCCGTCCGCATGTCGATGTAGAAGTTGTAGACCGTCGCACCCGTATGTTCCTGTACCAGGTGCGCAAATTTCAAGCCCTGCATACAGCAAATGACCGAACAATAGTTGTTGAAATTCTTATCGCGCGAGCCGACACAGTGGATGATGCCAACGCTTTTCGGCTTCGTCTTTCCGTCACGTAAAACGATGTGGCCACCCGTGGGGCCGGCGGAATTGCTCAGTCTTTCAAATTCCAGGCTGGTGAACACATTCGGCAGGCGTCCGTAACCGTAATTGCTCACGCGCCGCGCGTCGAACAGGTCATAGCCCGTGGCGAGGATGATGTTGCCCACATCGACATGGATCATCTCGTCATCCTGCTTGAAATCGATCGCGCCGGTCGGGCAGAATTTTTCACAGGCCTTGCACGTCCCTTTGATGAAGTAGGTGCAATTCTCCTTGTCCATCACGGGATAGTTCGGCACCGCCTGTGCAAATGGTGTGTACACCGCCTTGCGGTATCCCAATCCCGCTTCAAATACCTCATCGAT
>JBLMZU010000376.1:0-5644 GCA_050258995.1 Bacteroidota bacterium | reverse complement strand
TGGAGGGACAGCAATGAAGGGCTGCGTGTGCACATTTTCAGGGAAGCCGATCCGCCTGATCTCGCGGGCTTGAATGCCAATCTCAATATTGGTATCACCAGTTTCGGCTTGGCACAGGATGGCAAAGTGGCCAGGAATGGACTCCCAAATCTTTTGCAGCAGGCCGTTTGTGGGATCTAAACTATCCCAGGTGCAGTCCTAGCCGGGATGTCACCCAATACAGCGCGACGCCTATTCGGGCTGCTTGCCTGGATCGGCCGTGCAATGGGGTATCGCGTCACATACCCGGAATATGGCAAAGTTGCCGATTGAACCTCCGGTATAAAGATTTTTAACGCCTCTTTACAAAGATGCTATAAACAATATTAAGTGACGAACTTACGATGATAACGAATTGGATGATATGTAATCCAAAAAGATGAATCAGCAACTATTCCAAAAGATGCTTTTAACGGGCAAACCATAAAAACATGCCTTGCCTCCTCTGTTCGGCAGACAATAACCCGGAAAAGACAACTGTTGCTGTCGCAGAATACAAAGCAGTCACTGGTAACGATGCAGAGGCTGTGTTGCAGGAACGCCCAAAGGATGTACAGGAAATAAGAAAGAAATATGGTGGGGTCAGGCAAGTAAAAGAAGGGTAAGAGCGACACATCAAAGAAACCGCTTCTCTGGCGCTTAGGCTTCCGGAACCAATCTTGCAGTCTCAAAATCAAATATAAGCGGATGTTTGATTTTATATATTTTCCCAATAATCACTACCTCCGTAACGCCAGCCCAAATATGAAATTAACCAAAAGATGCTTCAGATGAGGAGGGAGGCTCGTTTCTAGCCGACTTTAATTGTCCAGTTGGAAAACTAGGAGTAGAATAGTCCAATATTTTTCTAGTGGTCGTTTCTCTGAATAAAACAGGAATCGGGATTAGAAGATGAGCGATCTTCCCACAGGTACAGTTACATTTTTATTTACGGACATCGAGGGCAGCACCCGCCTGTGGCAGGAGCAGCCGGCCGCCATGCGGGTCGCTCACGAGCGGCATGATGAGATCCTGCGTACGGCCATTCAATCCAATCACGGATACATCTTTCAGATCGTCGGCGACTCCTTCAGTGCAGCCTTCCATAATGCGCTGGATGGGTTGAACGCTGCGTTGGCTGCGCAGCAAAGCCTGCATCAGGAAGTCTGGGGCGCGACCGGCAGGATCCGGGTCCGTATGGGGCTGCATACCGGCACGGCACAGATCCGCCCGGACGGCAACTACGATGGGTATGCCACGCTGGCCACCGCCCAGAGGGTCATGTCCGTGGCCCATGGCGGACAGGTGCTGCTCTCTCCCGTGGTGCATGAGCTCTGCTGCCGCAATCTCCCGGGCGGGACCAGCCTGCTGGACCTGGGCGAACACCGGCTTAAGGATATTCGTGAGGTCCTGCGGCTTTACCAGCTCTGTGCCCCGGACCTTCCAAACGAGTTTCCTCTCCTCAAGTCCCTTCTCACGCTGCCCAACAACCTGCCTGTCCAGCTCACCTCCTTTGTGGGAAGGGAGCAGCAGCTGGCGGAGGGACGCGACCTGCTCTCCCGCACGCGCCTGCTGACGTTGATCGGCCCGGGCGGTACGGGTAAGACCCGCCTGTCGCTGCAACTGGCAGAGGACCAGCTGGCCGCTTTTCCGGATGGGGCCTGGCTAATCGAGCTGGCGCCGCTGGCCGATGCGGCTTATCTTAACTCGACCGTCCTTTCCACGTTCCATTTGCAGGAAGTGCAGGGGACGCCTCTGCGTAATACTCTGATCGACTACCTGCGCGGCAAAGGACTGCTGCTGGTGCTCGACAACTGCGAGCATCTCGTGGATGCCTGTGCCCGGCTGGCCGGCCAGCTCCTGCAGGAATGTCCCGGGCTCAAGATCATCGCTTCGAGCCGCGAGGCACTGGGCATCGGCGGCGAAAGCGTTTACCGTGTGCCGCCCCTGGTGGAGCAGGAAGCCACCAGGCTCTTTATCGAGCGGGCACAGAAGGCAGACTCGCGCTTTCAGGTCACGGAGGCGAATGCCTTGTCCATCGCCCAGGTCTGCTCCCGTCTCGACGGAATCCCCCTGGCGATCGAGCTGGCTGCAGCGCGCGTCAAGCTGTTCAGCCCGCAGCAGATCGCCGACCGGCTGGACGATCGCTTCAAGCTGCTGACCGGCGGAAGCCGTACGGCGCTGCCGCGCCAGCAAACCCTGCGGGCGCTGATCGACTGGAGCTACCAGACTCTCAACGATGTCGAGCAGCGCGCCTTCCGCAGGCTGGCTGTCTTTTCGGGCGGCTGGACGATGGAGGCCGCCGAGGCAGTCGCCGGGGATGCGGAAGCGTTCGATGGACTGGCCGGGCTGGTCAACAAATCGCTGGTCAATGTTGAGGAGCAGCACGGGGGCTCCCGCTATTCCTACCTGGAAACGGTTCGCCAGTATGCGCTCGAGAAACTGGTCGAAGCCGGGGAAGCGGATGAGACCCGCAGCCGGCACGTGAACTATATGTCCGGGTTCGTTAGCCAGATCATCCCTGATTTTTACGGCTTGAATGCCGACTGGCTTTATCGGACCGATACCGAGAAGGATAACCTGCGTGCCGCGCTGGAGTGGTCGGTTGACCATAATATGGAAAAAGCCTTCCAGCTGGTCCGCCGCATTGGCACCTACTGGTCCATGCGTGAGAACATCAGTGAGGCGCAATACTGGTACCGGACCATATTGCAGAAGAGCGAATCGATTCCCGCTCACGAGGCGGATCGCGGCGCGATCTACTCCCTCCTGGGCTGGACCTCGATCCTGGTGGGCCACCACCGCGAAGGACGCCTGGCGGCAGAAAAGGCCGCCGCACTGGCCAGGCAATTCGGTGGAGATCGAACGCTCATCCTGTCCCTGTGCACCCTGACCCTTGCCTCCGTTTTTCTTGCAGATCTCCAGGCTGCCCAAAATGCCATCCAGGAGGCAGAGAGCGCAGCGCGCGAAAAGGGATTAAAGGAGGAGCTGGCCCTGGTGACCTCCACCCGGGCCCAGATGATCTATTTCACCACCCGCGATGTCGCAACATCCAAAGCTCTCCTCGAGGAAGCCATCCAGCTCAGCTCGGCGGTTGGATATCGCTGGGAGACCGCCTTCCAGGTATTCGGGCAGGGACGGTTCGCCGCCATCCTGGGAGACCTGGAGGCCGCCCGTACCAAATTTAACGAGGCAACCGAGATCGCCCGCCAGATCGGCAACAAGCGCATGGTGTATTCCAACCGCAGTGAGCTGGCACACCTGCTGCGCGAGCACGGTCACCTGGAGGAAGCCCTCGAGATCTACCAGGAGATCATACCGGGCTGGCAGGAGCTTGGTCACCGCGCCGCGTTGGCGCACGAGCTGGAATGCATCGGCTATATCCTTTCCCGCAAGGAAGAGCCTGAAAAGGCGGTTTCCTTGATCGCTACGGCCCAGCAACTTCGCAAGGCAATCGATACACCCAGAACCGGGATGGAAGAGGCGGAATATCAAAAGGAGCTGGCCAGGCTCAAAGATATGCTGAGCGAAGACGCTTTCCAGACGCACCAGCTGGAAGGGGAAAACATGCCTCTGGAGACTGCGATTGAGCTGGCACTGGATGTATAGAAATGACGTAAAAAACTGGCCAAGGTCTGAGCTTCACTGACATAATTAGAAGATTACAAAAATGTTCCGCTGTAGTTAGTACTCCCTAAGTCGTTACACTGAAATCTTCAAATCTTTTTGGTTGCCGTCCTAGTCGTGTTCAGGATCGGCAGTGTTAGCGATTGGGAGGAAGATAATGAAGTTGCCTTTTCCCGGAGCATATAAAGCTCTTTATACTGTAAGGAATAGCACCCTTCATCGTGTTTAGGGTCAACGACTCAGGTCAATTTTCAAAATGAGTGGGCTCAGACGCCGGAGTTTCCTCATCCCCGGAGATTGTCTATTAATTTCAAGAGCGGTTCAATCTAGTCCCATAAATCGGGTAATTCCAGGGCTTCTCCAGAGGACTTCAACCACTTTTCGATTCTCTTTCGATCTGAATCTGGGTATTTGTTGGCAACAGTCTGTATTGCACACCCTGGACGCACTTCCAAAAAATCTGTAGCGTCCGGGGCCCACCGTCTCGACATAACGAGCGCAAGCCGCCCCTCCCACGCCGCGCCGCCCAAAACAAACGCCGCACATTTCTGCGCGGCGTTCTCGGTTGCTCACCATGCCGCGATTACCTGCTTCGCGGTTCGTTCCTCATTCCTGCATCTATCTTCCGGGGCACGACAGAGCAATCTCTTAATCTCGTTGATGTGCCTCCCGAGCCTTGAACTGATTTGTAGCTTCAAAAAGTCTCCACAAACTTCTCTTGCATCGTTAGCTCCCCAGACACCCCATCATTGACTGATAGGACTGGGCTGATGGTAAAAAGATTAGTGAAGTGTGATGGAACTTGAAGTAGGAACGAGACTGGAGCCTGAGCTGACCTGATCGGTTGCGGCAATTGCGCTGCCACCGACAGCTATTCCACCTTGCGCAGTATAGGTGGCTTCATCCAACACGCTCCCTAGCGGTGCATGGGCGACCGCAACTGCAGGATAAGCCAGTCCTCCCGAGAAGGAGGTGGAAATATAATCGCCTACCATATAGCCCTGTGACGTGCTGGGCAGCCAGGTAAGTGCCATGGGTCCCGCAAGCGGTGTACCGGGAGTCCAGGACGCGCCGCCATCTGCAGACGTCGAGACGCCCACATAGAGTTGGCAGGTATCGACAGTGCAGCTGGCGTTCGGGTAATAATAATATGTTACTGCCAGGTGAGCCGTATTCCCTGAAGTGGAACGGTCGACGGCCACGCCTGGGAGAAAGTGATCCACTCCGCTACCGCGCGGTTCGAGCGGTATACGCGTAATCCTTGACCATTTCTTCCCATCTGTCGATGTGCTCATGACAAGATCATTGGCGCGACAGCCCGGTGCAAAAACACAATCTGACCAGACTACATAAACTTTGCCCGCTGCATCCATTTCGGCGGATGGCAGGGGAATATCGGCTCGAATCCCTCCGGCTGGCGGATGAAAGTCTGCTGGGGCAATGTTGTTTGTTTTGGCCCAGCTCATTCCTCCATTGCTCGAAGTAAATGACATGATAATACTGACGACCTGGCCTCCTGCTAAGCCAAGAATCGGAACAACTACATTCCCATTGGGCTGGACAAGAGGTTGACCACCAAGGCCATGGGCGTCGTTGGCAGTTGGTAGTCCAGCGCCCCAGGTCAGTCCACCATCGTGGGAAGTGCTCATCAGGATGAGATTACCCTGCGTGTTATCATCAAACTCGGTATAGCAGTTGCCATAGAATGGGCTGCTAGCGGTGCTGTCGCAGGCAGTCCAATTCTTGTCATTGAAATGGCCATCGTTGTTGATCACGATAGGATTGCTCCAAGTCAACCCATCCGTTGAGCGGCTGACCAGCACATCGGCAGAGCTATTTGCACTAAAGAAGCCCAGATAAGAGATCAACCAGACTCCGTGCTTGGCATCATACGCGACAGTGGGATCACTAACACGTGGATAGGCTCCGGCGGGAGAGGCGAACACGGTCGTACCGGGCAAGAACCCATTCGTCCACGATAAGCCAGCGTTGGTGGATG
>JBLMZU010000375.1:0-5212 GCA_050258995.1 Bacteroidota bacterium | reverse complement strand
AGCTGCCTTCTATAGGATGGTTGCATCTTATTCCTCCACGAGAAAAATTTATCCTTTGGGACTCTTAAAACAGATCGACAGAATCGCTTTGTTTGAGCATAATCAATCCAGCCCAGCGTGTCATCCACTGTCCGATGAATTGTTCATCAGGGAATACTCAAAATTGTTGAGGCAAGTATCATCCAATGTTGAGGACGAGAGCATGGTGATCGGTCAGGAATCGCTGGAAGTACCACCCGGCAGTGGAGTTTTCGATCGGCACGATATCGGCATGCACCGGCGTCTGGTCGCCCACCGGCCGCCGGTAGAAGAAGTAATCCAGGGACATCTGCCATTTGGCTGAAACCAGGGGGAAGGGCCGGTACGTGGGCCGGGGGTCATCGGCCAGCGGATCCGTCAGGTCGCTTTCCGCTACCATCCAATCGTAAGGCGGGGTCGCCCGGGGAAAGTTGAAATCCCCGCAGGCGAACACCCAGGCATCGGCAGGCTGCGCCCGGGCCAGTTCAGCAAGGAACCTGACCTGGTCGAGCTCGATCCGGGCCTGCTCGTTCGAAAGGTCCCAGTTGCCAAGGTAATTTGCCTGCAGGTGTGTATTCATGACGACCACCCGCTGTCCCTCGATCTCCAGGGTTGTCATCAGGACCCCTTTATAAAGCGCCCAGTCTGCAAAACCAATGCTTACAGGCTTTCCCCGATTTGGAAAGGGATGGAATTCACTGGAGCCGCTGACAATCGAGGCCGTGAACAACCCGCCCTTGGGTGCATAGCTGTGACGAAAGGAAGCCAGGTGGGAGTATTCAGTCAGGTGTTTTTCCAGCAGCGGAACGTAGATATTCTGCTGGATTTCCTGCAGGCAGACAATGGTGGGAGACACCCGGTTGAGTTCCGAAGCCAGGCGCTTGATTCGTCCCAGGCTCAGGAAGAACGGAATGCCAAATGTGTTCAAAGACAGGAGGGAAAAGGCAGGCATTGATTCTCGTCTGGTTATGAATATAACAAAGATTTCCCTGGTTGGAAGTTCTGCGAGCAAGGTTCAACAATTGTCGAACCATCGCTAAACATATCCTCGTTTTGTTTAGCCCGGAATCATCAGTCACAGGATGACAAATGGGAAAAAGGAGAGGAAAATTTCCCCCGTGAGCGGCATCAAAAGCTCCAAAATCTTCATCTTCCTCTTTTGTCAACAGAAAGGATAGCATGGCACAAGCGCAGGCAATTCCCATCGCAAAACCCATGGCATTCAATCGCTACATGGCGCTGATCTATCTGACCATGGCGCTCGGCCTGGCAATCACGGCTGTAGTTTCCCAGAGCGTATACCAGAATCAACAACTGATGTTGCGGATCATGACCAACTCATGGTTCGCCTTTGGGCTGTTCCTGCTGCAGGTCTTCCTGGTGGTGGGAATCAGCGCCGCCGTGATGCGCCTGTCTCCGGGTGTGGCTTTTCTCCTCTTCCTGCTCTACTCCGCATTAACAGGGGTTGCCCTTTCATCGATCTTCATCTATTACAGTCAAAGCTATATCTTTTACACCTTCTGGATGGCTGCAGGGATGTTCCTCTTCTGCAGTGTGGTCGGGTTATTCATTAAGACCGACCTGAGCGGAATGGGACTGTTCCTGCTGCTGGCTCTCATGGGCTGGACCTTTGGCCTGTTCCTAACCTGGTTCTTTCCCTTCGCTCAAGGGCTGAACCAGCTCATGAACTTCTCCGGCATCCTCTTGTTTGCCGCCCTGGCCGTCTGGGATACCCAGCGGCTGAAAGTTCTGACTGCCCAGTTGGAGGGCAGCCGCAGCCGGGGCGGGATCGTGGTCATCGGCGCCCTTGCCCTCTACCTGGACTTCATCAATCTGTTCCTGCTGCTCCTGCGAACATCCCGGAGATAGCCGATCCCGTGCACAGGCCCTGCGAGGATGGGTCGTATTGCCGGCCCGCCCTTCAACAACCGTTGACAACCGTGCCTTTTGCCTGCCCGGATATGTTGACCCAAACTTCAACGGCAGTCAGATGACATTCCGGATGCAGTTTGTTAAATTTGTGTTGTATCGTTGTCATTGAGTACACCAGCCCAGGCAACGAACTCAGTTCGCTCAACACCCATACCGTCATAAGGAAGTTCACAATGAAAACGATCAAGTCCGTCAATGTAGGGTCCTTCGCACTATACGGAGCCGTCCTGGCAGCTTTCTGGACCTTCATCTTCGGCCTATACTACTGGATCCTCGGCTGGATCTTTGGCGCCCAGTCCTGGTTCATCGATATGAACCTGGGAGACTGGACGGTCTACACGATGACGACATTTGGATTGATCTTCCTGCGCGCATTCCTTGCCGCGCTCGGCGGGGCACTGGCTGGGGCGGTGATCGGCTGGGTCTACAACATTGTTGCAGGCATGATGGGCGGTCTCAGGATCAACGTGGAATAGTACCCGTCCCCTGTTTTGTAAGCGAACGAGATTTTATAACAAGATGGAATTTGAAAAGACCATCCAAGGAGTGTGAATCATGATGAGAGGCAGACGTGAAGAAAGGCGCGAGGAGCGCCGTGACGACCGCCAGCTTGGGCGGCCCGGTGGTGGCGGTGAACATTACCGAATGCGCCAGAAGATGCTCGCCATCGGCGACGATTTCTGGATCGAGAACGAGCGCGGTGAACGGGTCTTCAAGGTGGATGGTAAGGCGCTGCGCGTTCGCCAGACCTTGATCTTTGAGGATGCCCGCGGCAACGAGCTCTGCAAGATCCAGGAGCGCATGCTGCGGGTCAAGGACAGCATGGAGATCGAGGCGCCCAACGGCCAAAGTATCGCCATGGTCAAGAAGGCGCTGATCACCCCCGTTCGTGAGCGCTGGGTCGTGAGAGTCCAGGACGGACCCGACCTGGAAGTGCAGGGCAACATCCTGGATCACGAGTACACAATCGGTGAAGGACGCGACAAAGTGGCCGAGGTTTCCAAGAAGTGGTTTCGCGTGGCCGACACCTACGGCGTGGCGATCGATCCCGGTCAGAACGATGTGTTGATCCTGGCGATTGCGGTTTGCATCGACGAGATGGCCCACGGGGGCCGCTAACCCGCCTCATAAAAGACACGGGAGGATCAGGCGCTGCATGCAGCCGGCTTCTCGAAACCAACTGAATTTTGTTCAAGTATAAAGGAGATTAGAAATGCCCTGTTTATTCGCTCTCATGGCCGGTTTCGCACCTCGCCTGGCATCGTTGTTCCTGTGGATCGCGCGCCCAACCTACTTCACAGCCGCGTTCAACGGGAGCTGGTTCTGGCCCATCCTGGGAATCATCTTCCTGCCGTTCACGACGATCATGTACGTGATCCTGTGGAGCCCGGGAATCGGCTTAACCACCTGGGACTGGGTCTGGCTGATCATGGCCGTGATCCTGGACCTGATGCACTATAGCAGCAACGCCTACTACAACCGAGATCGCATCCCCGGCTATTCCACTCCTACCACCCCTGCGAGCTAGCCGCCCGTCCTGCAGGATGCCGATCACAGTTTGGTGAATATCTGTCATGGAAATGGGGATGTTCGAGCGGCCGCGGTCGCCTGGGCATCCCTTTCCCATTCTATATCGATCTAATTTTTTTCGTGGAGGATCCCAATGACATACGGTCCAATAGATTATATTGTGCTCGAATTCAAGAATGACCGGCTCCAGGGCGAGATCATGCCAGCCCTTCTTGAACTGGTCGAAAACAAAACCGTCCGGGTGATCGATCTGGTCATCATCCAGAAGGATCATGAGGGAAAACATGAAGTGATTGAGCTCCAGGAATTGGATCCGGAGACTCTGGCCGTCTACGATCCGCTGCAGGCGGACGTGAGCGGCCTCATTCAGGTGGAGGATATCGACGCGATCGCGGAAAAAATGGACAACGACACGACCGCCGCCGCGCTTCTGTTCGAGAACCTGTGGGCGATCAAATTCAAGGAAGCCGTATTGAACGCCGACGGGAAACTGCTCGAGCAGGTCCGCCTCCACCACGAGGATGTGGAGGAAGCGTTGAGCAAAATTGCCGGCGCTGAGGCATAGAAGGAAGCTAACTTATCATTACCTGAAATTATCAAAGGAGATCCGGAGTTCACTATGATGCGAAGAAGAATGGTCGGTAGAAGCATTGCCCGGGCCGCAGTCGGCACGGCGGTCATCGCCGGGACGGCGGGCGCTGTCCATCATGCGCAGAACCAGCACTGGGCGAACCAGCAGGCACAGCAGCAGTCTCAGTACGACCAGGCATATCAGCAGGGCGCCTATGATGCGCAGCAGCAGGTTCAACAGCAACCCCAGTATTACGCGCCGCCTCCGCAGCCGTACCCCCAGGTCGCCGCTCCGGCTCCCCAGGCACCTGCCCAGGATGACCTGGCCGCCCAGTTGAAGCAGCTCTCCGAACTACATGCCAGCGGCGTGCTCAGCGATGAAGAGTTCGCGGCCGCCAAACAGAAACTCCTGAATTAATACCGCTCTGCAGATACACAGTAAAGGGATTGCAATTCAGCCATGAAAAAATTTATCCATATTGTAGGCCTGGGTGCTGCGTTGTTGATTATGGCTTCCTGCAGCGCGACTGCGCCTCAGTCCGGAAACACATCCGGTCTTGCAGGAACCTCCTGGGAAGTGACTGGATATAACGATGGAAGCCAGGGCATGACCGATGTACTGCCAGGTACCAGCCTCACTGCAAATTTTGGCGAGGATGGAACCATGACCGGGAACAGCGGCTGTAACGATTACAACGGCCCCTACAAGATCACCGGTAATCAAATTGGAATTGGTCCGCTGGGCGCCACGAGAAAAGCCTGCGGCGACCCGGCAGGAGCCATGGAGCAGGAAGCCCAGTATCTGGCGGCTCTTGACGCTGCGCAAGTGTACGTTATCGACGGTAACAACCTTGAACTACGCCTGGTCGACGGCACTGTCGCAGCCAAATTTGCCAGGAAATAAAAGGGGTCATTTAGATCGTTTAAGCCGGATCCAACAGAATCAAACAGCAGGATAAGAACAAGCCGATGCCCAACCCATCTTCTGCCGATCCTTGTCCTGCTGTCTTTTTCGCCAGAGTATTTTCTCGAATGCCAGATTATAGAAGCCTAGGCCTGGGCCACTCCCTATGACAAGAAACAGATCTGATGTTACGATAATGGGTAGCTGCGACTTCGGAGCTAATTAAATCATAAGGAGAAACGCAAGATGGCATTCAAT
>JBLMZU010000374.1:0-4858 GCA_050258995.1 Bacteroidota bacterium | reverse complement strand
TGGCATCGCTCTTGGCCTTGTTGAAGAGCAGCTCGCGGGTGATCTTGTAATTGGCGGGGGTGAGATCCAGCTCGCCGGTGCGCTCATCGCGGGACTTGGTGTAATCCGGCTGGACCACGGGCTCGACCAGGATGACATCTGCGTCGGCGATCGCCTGCTCGACATGATCCACTTCCCGGAAGTTCACGCTGTATTGGTTGAGCTCCTTCTTGAAATCATCGGTCAGGCTCATTTCCGAGGGGGAGACGAAGGTGATCGGGCAGTCGAACTGGCTGAGGGCATAGCCCAGCGAGTGCATGGTGCGCATGCGCATATCGCCGACGGCCAGCCATTTCAGGCCATCGATGCGGCCCTTCTCGCGCAGCACAGTGTACAGATCGGTCAGGATCTGGGTGGGGTGCTCGCCCCAGCCGTCGCCGCCGTTGATGATCGGGATGCTCGCCCACTTGGCCGCTTCATGCGGCGCACCCTGTTGGAAATGGCGCATGACGATCACATCGCCGTAGAACTCGAGCATCTTGACCGTATCCTTGATGGACTCCTGGTAGAAGTCTCCCGCGCGGGTCATCTTGGCATCGGAGAAGCCGGTGACATGGCCTCCCAGGCGATGCATGGCAGCTTCATGAGCCAGACGAGTACGGGTCGACGGCTGATAGAAGGCAGTGACCAGGGTCTTGTCCTTGAGCAGATCCACATTCTTGCGTGCCCGGGCAATGGGTTCCATTTTCGAAGCCACGTCAAAGACATGGAAGAATTCATTCCTCTCGAATTCCTTGAGTGAAAGAATATCACGACCAGCAAAACTACGCATACGAACCTCCGGTTAGAGTATTGAAGATTTGGACGTTCAAAACACCTGTATTTCTGCGAACCTTTCCTTCTTTGGCGGTCTTACGGTACACAAGTAGACAAGTACACAGGTATAAAGGTTTTGAAGCTTGTCTACCTGCGTACTGGTTTCCTTGTTTACTTTCCCAGGGTCTCACTCAAAATCTTTGGCAGCAGGGCATAAAACTCGGTGGAGTCCACGACTTCGTCGAGAGGCACATTCTCGTGGCGCATGTGAGCGGTCTTCTCATCGCCGGGGCCAAAGCCGATGGACGGGATCCCCGCCTTGCCGGCCCAGTAGGTGCCGTTGGTCGAGAAATCCCAGGTGCCCAAGGCCCGGCTCTCGCCCCACAGCTCCTTGATCGTGGTCTGCCCCGCCCGGGTCAGCGGATGAGCGTCGTCCAGCAGCCAGGGTGGGTAGAACTTTGAGACCGGGAAGACAAAGCCCGTGTAGGACGGCGCGTCGTAGTAGAGTTCCTCGACATGGATCTCATCCTGCAGATAATCGGGGATCAATCCCTTGATCGTTTCGATCACCTCCTCGCGCGGCTCATTTAGCGTAATGCGGCGATCGAGGTAGATCGTGAACTGGTCAGGGACCGCGTTCAGCGAAGCGGTGCGGGCGTTAACATCCGTGACTGCGACCGAGGGATAACCCTGGATGGGATGGTAGCCCATGCCAAAACGGAAGCGCCGGTCCAGCTCACGGATGGCGGTGATGATCGACATCATCTTGTAAACGGCATTATCACCGAGGTAATGGGAGGCGGCATGCGCCGACCGGCCGTGCGCTGTGATCTTCAGCTCGATGCGGCCTTTGTGCCCGCGATAGATCTGCATCTTGGTCGGCTCACCGATGACCACAAAATCCGGCTTCACCTGCGGGTCGGCCTCGACAAATGAATTCGGGGCGATCCCATCGCACCATTCCTCCATGTTACCGAAGTAATAGGCGGTGTACCCGTCGAGCAGGCCCAGGTCACGGGCAATGGCCAGGCCGTAGACCATGCCCGGCGTGGAACCCTTCTCGTCACAGGCGCCGCGCGCATACAGGGCGCCATTTTCCACCTTGCCGACGAACGGATCCCAGTCCCATTCCTCCGGATCGCCAACGCCAACGGTATCGATGTGGGAATCGAAGACGATGACCTTGGAGCCATTCCCTATGCGGCCGATTGTATTGCCCATCTTGTCGAAACGGGCCTCGTCGAAGCCAAGATTACGCATCTTGGCCTGGATGCACTCGCCGACATCCTTCAATTGTCCATCCATGCTGGGAATGGCAACGATATCACGCAGGAACTGGACGATGTTCTCGCGATCGGCTTCCACTCTTTTTTTGATTTCTTGAACTGTCACATTTTCCTCACAATCGAAAGATAGAGACGTGAAACCACAGAGGTTCTGCGAATCTCTTTACGACCTGCATCGTTCTGAATTGTTAAGTTCGCTTAAACCCGAATTTTTAAGAACCTACATGCTGGAACGCTTAAACAGTTGCGCCATTCCCAATTCGTCGATTGACGTGGAAATGGAAATAACCGGGAATGAAATAACTCACCGAGTAATCCACAACCTTGCCTGCTCCATCGTAAAGCTGTGAGACAAAGCGGAGCAGAACATCATCGCGCTGGATCTCGAGGGCCTTGGCCACTTCCGCAACCGCGTTGGTGGCGCTGATGGCGGCACGCGAGACCTGCAGGTCCACGCCACTGCCGATCAGGTAGTCGAGCACGGAGCCGCGGAACTCGTTGGTGAGATCATCAAGCTTAATGGTATCGACCGGCAGGGAGTCGACCAGGTAGGAGACCGGCCGTCCATCGGCCCGCATCACACGCCGGACGCGGACATAGCGGGTCCCTTCTTCCACACACAAACCATCGGCAACCGTGCCATCTGCATCCATCTGCTCGATGTGCAGATCGCTGACGGAGACCTCCAGGTTCATGCGGCGGGCCATGGTCTCAATGCTTTCCAGCACTTCGAGCCCGGCTTCGATCACCTGGAACTTGCCGACCACATAGGTCCCGGAGCCCTGGCGGCGCCGGATCAAACCCTGGGTCTCAAAGGTGCGCATTGCTTCGCGCAATGTGGCACGTGACACTCCCATCTGTTTGGCGAGGTCAGGTTCGGACATCAGTCGCGAACCAGCGGGCGTATCGGCGATCAACTTCGCCAGATCGGCCTGCAAGCGTTGAAACGGAAAATTAGCCATCATCCCTCCACTAGTGGAACAACCTTGAACTTTGTTACATCAACCAGACCTTGGTCTGATATTCGCAATTCGGGAATAACCACGAGCCCCAGCAGCGAGAGCTGCATGTTCGGATTATTCAACTGACAACCGCAGGACCGGAATCCCTTGAGGATGGTACCTGCTTTTTTGGCGACCACGTCCGCCCGCTCGTCCGACATCAAGCCGGCGATCCGGAGCTCGACCTGGCCGATCACCTTGCCGTTCTTCACCACCACCTGTCCGCCCCCGCATGCGGCCAGCGTGTTGGCTGCCACCGCCATGGAATCGTCATCCGTACCGACGACGATCATTTGATGGCTGTCGTGCGTCACCGTCGAGGCGACGGCGCACTTCGCCGTCAATCCAAATCCACTTACCAGACCCATCGTGATCCCACTCATTCCGCTGTGGCGCTGGACGAATGCGATCTTGGCAAGATCCTGCTGAATGTTGGCCCGGATCTCGCCGTTCAGCACCTGCACGTCCCAGAGGAGATGCCGGGTGGGCGCCTGGTTCTCGATCACGCCAATGATATTCGCTTTGGCGTTCGATTTTTGAGTCTTAACCTGAATCTTAAAATCCTCCGCCCGCAACGTTTTCTTTAACTTCACCGAGTCCGTCGCCCAGGCCGGCGGGCTGGATTTCGGCAGCTCCACTTTCCACCTGCCATTTTCTGCAATGAGCTGGCCTTTGGCGATCACCATATCCGCTTTGAAGTGATTCAGATCCTTCACCAGAACGATATCGGCCCAGCGGCCGGGAGCGATCATACCCATTTCGCGTGTCAGGCCAAAGTGCCCGGCCGTGTTGATGGTCGCCATCTGGATGGCTGCCATGGGAGGCAGTCCCTGCTCGATGGCGTGGCGCAGGACACGGTCCATGTGGCCCTCGTGTGAGATGGTCTGGGCATGGGAATCGTCGGTCACGAGCATGAAGTGACGCGGATCCAGGCCGAGCTGCGTGATCGCGCCAACCTGCGAGGCAACGTCGTGCCAGGATGAGCCGTAGCGCAGCATAACCTTCATCCCCTGCCGGATGCGAGCGACCGCATCCACAAGCCGCGTCCCTTCGTGGTCGTCCTCCGCCCCGCCGGCAACATATCCGTGGAACGGAAGCCCAAGATCCGGTGAAGGATAATGCCCGCCGATGGTCTTATGGCTTGCATGTGTAATGGCCATTTCTTCGAGCAGGTTCCGATCGCCCCTGGCCACAGCAGGATAATTCATCATTTCGCCAAGGCCGATGATGTTCTTCCACTTCATGGCCTGCGCAACTTCCTCCGGCCCAATCCGTGCGCCGGGAGTCTCCAGCCCCGGTGCGGACGGGACGCAGGAAGGCATCTGCACCCAGACGTGGATGGGCTGCTTCAGCGCCTCATCCGCCATCAGCTTGACACCCTTTAGACCGAACACATTGGCGATCTCGTGCGGATCGATGAACATGCCCGTCGTACCGCGCACGGCCACGGCGCGTACGAACTCGGTCACCGTCACCATGCCGGATTCGACATGCATGTGCCCATCCAGCAGGCCGGGGACCAGGTAGCGTCCCTTCGCATCGATGACCTGGGTCTGGCTGCCGATCGTGTGGTGCGCGTTCTCACCGACATAGGCAACATGCCCGTCCTTGACGGCGACATCCGAGCCGGGGAGGATCTCTCCGGATTGGACGGATACCCATTTCCCATTGAGGATGACCAGGTCCGCAGGGATGCGTCCCATGGCAACATCGACAAGTGCGCGGGTGAGTTTTATGGATGATGGCATTCAGTCTCCGTTGATGGCGGTCAATTTA
>JBLMZU010000373.1:0-13120 GCA_050258995.1 Bacteroidota bacterium | reverse complement strand
GCTGTACGTGGCCGTGGGCGGTCTGCTGGGCAACATCTCCATGCTCCTGCCGATCTACAAGGAACTGCCCCGGTTCGTCAATTGGACGCTGCATGTCACCACCCACAGCGGCTCGTATGGGACCGGCGAAGAAGGCATTTTTCCGCTTTCGCTGATCCCCACGGCACTCACCGTATGGTGGCTGAATGCCAGCCCGATGGTAATCGCCTTGATCCTGGTCATCATCGGGCTGGTTGTCGTCGCCTTTTTAAGAAGGAAAAATGCTGCGCCGGTCGAACCTGCCATTTATGCGATGACGGTTGCCATGACATTCCACCTTTTCATCCTTCTTATTCCATTGATCAAAGCTGCATTGAAGTTAAGGTATACCCTCTCCCTGGCAGCCACACTGCCGATCCTGGTCCTTCTGCTCTTGAAATTGTCAGAAGGTTTCGAATGGCGGCGGGTGACAGTCACCAGGGTCGCATCGGTCCTGGTGCTGGCGGCCGTTGGCATTTCCCTCGTCCAGGAGATGGACCTGGCGCAACAGAGAGCCTTTGTCGAACAGGAAGCCATCAAAGCAACCGACCGCGCAGAAAAGCTCCTTGCCAAGCAGATGAACGTCCCGCAGTCGGACCTGGTGGTCGTGTATGCCTTCGCCACGCCGTTGAAGTGCTCGGGACTGCTGGAGGCCAGCAACTGGACCGGCGCCTTCAAGGACAAGGTTGCGGCGCTCTGTCCCAACCAGCACGCCATCTTTGATTCTGAGCTGCAGCTGAATACCTATGAGCCGGTACCGGGCCTCAAGGATATCGATTGGGATCTGGTCGTCTGGCCGGGCAACGGCAGCAACCTGCCCGCATACCTGGATTCGGTCGGGGCAGTCACCATTCCCGATTCATGGCGCCTGCGCCGGGACAAGTGGTTCTATATCCACTCGGAAGTATTGAGCCAGTGATCGTGCCCGCCGTCGGCCGCGGTCAAAAGATCTAATTGAGCAGAAAGCATATCATGGACAAAATCAAACCATTCGAGCAGGTAGCTTCACGGTTTCAAATCTCCAATGAAAGCGCCAAGTATTTCCTGAACCATGTGCAGAAGAGCTTCAAAAAGGAGAGACCTCCCCACCAGCTCATCCTGGAGTTTATCGAAACGCACCAGATCGAATTACTGCCCACCCCCTATGAGACGGCCACCCTGATGAATGAAAACGGTGTATGGCCCTACGCGCTGGGAACGCCGCCGCCGGCGATTGTGGACGATGAAGACATTGGGCCTGCTTGAAAAATTAACCTCGATCCCCAGTAAAGCTGCATCAAGAAGAATCGCTTCTGTGAACCATGGAGACACGAAGACACTGGGAAAATATTGAAACCCGTGCCTTTATGTCTGAGTGGCTATCCCTTGGGGCTGTACTAGAGATTTCGTTCCAGCGCATCGACACTGGAACGTTATTTTTTACGCTTCCAGCTCGCCCCAGCGCTGATAGAGAGCCGATAATTCCTCGTGCAGCTCCTGCAGGCGGTTGACGGCCTGGGTGATCACGGTCCCTTCCTGCTGGTAAAACTCGGGGGTCTCCAGCTTGACCGTCAGCTCGTGCTGTTCCGCCTCCAGGGTTTCGATCCTTTTGGGTAACTCCTCCAGCTCCCGTTTTTCGTTATAGCTCAGCTTGCGCACGGCCGATTTTGGTTCCGCTTTGTAGTCAGACCGGGCTGCCGGTTCGGGTTTCGGCTTGGCCGGTGGGGCGGGAGAGGGCTCGATCAGCTTGCGCCAGTCATCATATCCTCCTACAAATTCTGTCACAGTTCCCTTCCCATCCAGGAACAGGGTGCTGGTCACGATATTGTTGAGGAAGGCGCGGTCGTGGCTGACCATCAACAAGGTCCCTTCATATTCCAGCAAAAGATCTTCAAGCACCTCAAGAGTCTCAATATCGAGATCGTTGGTCGGCTCGTCCAGGATCAGCAGATTGGCAGGCTGTGTAAAGAGCCGCGCCAGCAGGAGACGATTGCGCTCGCCGCCCGAAAGCGCGCTGATCGGCGCCCGGACACGATCGCGGGTGAAAAGGAAATCCTCCAGGTAGCCCATCAGGCTGCGCGACCGTCCATTGATCGTGATCGTATCGCGCCCCTGGCCCACATTATCGAGAACAGACTTGTTCTCGTCGAGCTGCGCCCGTAACTGGTCGAAATACGCCATCTCCACATTCGTGCCGTGCCGGACCTCTCCCTGCGACGGTGGAAGCTCACCCATGAGAACTCGCAACAGGGTGGTTTTCCCCGAGCCATTGGAACCGACGATGCCCACCTTGTCGCCGCGCTGGATGGTGGTCGAAAAATCGTGGAGGATCTCCCGGTCCCCATACGAAAAACTGACACTTTCCGCTTCGATGACCAGCCTGCCGGAACGATTTTCAGACGAGATCTGCATCCGGACCTGTCCGATGCGCTCCCGGCGTTCCGTACGCATCTCACGCAGGTGCTTCAAGGCGCGGACGCGTCCCTCGTTCCGGGTGCGGCGGGCTTCGATGCCCTGGCGGATCCATTGTTCCTCCTGGGCCAGCTTTTTATCGAAGATCGCGTTCTGTGCCTGCTCGGCAGAAAGCATTTCCTCCCTGCGCTTGAGAAAGGTGGAGTAGTCGCAGTTCCAATCAAAAAGTTTGCCGCGGTCCAATTCGATGATCCGAGTGGCAAGCCTTTGCAGAAAAACCCGGTCGTGCGTAACGAAGAGGAGCGTGTGTCCCCAGCGTTTCAGGAATTCTTCCAGCCAGTCAATGGATTGGATATCCAGGTGATTGGTCGGCTCATCCAGTAACAGCAGGTCCGGGTTGCGGGCCAGGCCGCGCGCCAGGTAGACCCGCCGCTTCATGCCGGCCGAAAGGAGCTCAAAGCTTGCCTGCGGGTCGAGCTCCATCTGGGAGAACACCTTCTCCACCTGATGCTGGCGCTGCCAGCGATGTTCGTCATCCAGCGTCCCCAACGCTGCCTCCAGGCCGCTTTCCACAATATCGTAGACTCGTCCGCTCAGGCCCTGGGGGACTTCCTGGGGGAGATACGCCACCCGGATGTTCTGCTGGCGGGCGATCATTCCGCTGTGCGGCAGGATCTCCCCGCCGATCAGTTTCAGCAGGGTGGACTTCCCCATCCCATTCCTTCCCAGCAGGCCGACCCATTCCCCGCTCTCGATCTGCAGGTTGATATCATCCAAAAGGCGTGGGCCGCCAAATCCAATGGAGACATCCTGTAAGCTGATTAAAGCCATAAAACACAACGCCCTTCAAGAGAAATAATTCAGTGAGAGCGAATTGTAGTCGAAAAAATGTGTGCGGTTGAAAAGACTGTCGTGGTTTTAATTTGAACCGGGAAGGATGGATTTCGAAAATGGATCGATCTCCATCACGACTTGCCTAGGGATCGAGCAGGCCCTGGGGGTCCGCATGCTTCCTGGGCCAGTCGCCCTGGTTGAAGCGGCTCACATATCGGCGCAGGACATTAAAGTCCGCTTCGAGGATGGAGGTATTGCCCAGGACCGGATCGTGGACCCGTCCATTCTTGAACAGCGTTGCGGGGAAATTACCATACAGGATGTTCTGCTGATCCAGTTTTGTCCGCAGGCAGAGCAGCTGGGCGAACTCGGCCGGGCCCAGGTCGGTCTGCACCGACTCACGAAAGGTTTGGATCAGCCTGGGCAGTTCCAAAACGGACGAGGGACTTATCAGCTTTTCCGCCATGGTCTGCAGGACCAGATTTTGGGTCTCAATACGCTGGATATCGCCGCCGGGACGCATGCGCGCCAGCAACATGGTGCGGTATCCATTCAGGTGCTGTTTCCCGGCCGGGAAGTAGCGGTTTGGATCCTTCGACCTCTTCACGCGGCCGTCGACGGTATACGGCAGGTCGATATCGATCCCGCCCAGCTCATCGACGATGCGAACGAAGGTCTTGATGTTGACCGCCGCATAATGATCGACCTGGGCGCCGAAGTTCTTGTCGAGGGTCAGCGCCAGCAGGCCGGCTCCCCGCCCAGGACCGTCGTAATAGTTGTACCCCGGGTTGCCGTACAGGAAAGCCTGGTTCAGCTTGCCGTGCGTGATGTTGTAATGATCCGAGATCCCGGGGATCTCCACGTACAGATCGCGCGGGAAGGTCAATACCTGGACGCTGGGCACGGTGAAATCCAAGCGTACGACCCGCATCGAATCAGACAGGCCGACCTTGTAGGAATCACTGCGCGCATCGCTCCCCACCAACAGGATGAACATGGTCGAAGGCCCGCCACAAAGGACAGGAACCTGTGTCGGCGTGGAGGTGGGAGCCGGTGTTGCCGTCGGAGATAGAGTTGCCGTCGCGCTGACCGTGGGAGACACCGTGGCCGTAGCAGTCGGAACAGGCAAGGGGCTTAACACCCCGCAACTGACGAGAATGGGGAGCAGGAGAAGGCAGGAAAAAAGCTTTGCTTTTCTGGGAGCGATATGCGTTGTTGGGGGCATGGGAAAATCCGGCGGGGGCAGGCCAAGAATAACAGAAGTCTTCAGATTTATACAATGAATTCCGGCCCGCATTTGTTCCACAAATGAGCGAATATTGTGACCAAGCTCACAAAAGAGTCGTCAATCTTGAGAAAGCCATGCCCGCCGTCCACCGAAAGATTCCAGAAGAACCCCTGTACAGGTATAATTTCCCTGTGGCCCAGCTCCCACTCAACCAGATCGTCCACGGCGACTGTATCGAGGTGCTCAAGTCCCTGCCGGAAAACTCGGTGGATTTGATCTTTGCCGACCCCCCCTACAACTTGCAACTGCGCAACGATCTGTACCGCCCTAATATGACCAAAGTGGATGCGGTCAAGGACGGCTGGGACCAGTTCGATGGCTTCGAAGAGTATGATGCCTTCACCAGGGATTGGCTATCCGCATGCCGGTGCGTATTGAAGGAGACCGGCACACTTTGGGTCATCGGCTCGTACCACAACATTTACCGGGTTGGCTCCATCATGCAGGATCTGGGGTATTGGATCCTGAACGATCTCGTCTGGGTGAAAAACAATCCAATGCCCAACTTTAGAGGGGTGCGCTTTACCAACGCTCATGAGACAATGCTCTGGGCCCAGAAGAAGCAGGGCGCAAAGTACACATTCAATCACAGGTCCATGAAGGCGCTCAACGACGATCTCCAGATGCGCTCGGACTGGAACATCCCGCTGGTCACGGGCAGGCAGCGTCTCAAGAGCAACGGGACCAAGGCCCATTCCACCCAGAAACCCGAAGCCCTGCTCTACCGCGTCATCATGGCCTCCTCCAACCCGGGCGACGTGGTGCTCGATCCTTTCTTTGGGAGCGGGACGACCGGTGCGGTGGCCAGGAAGCTGGGACGGAACTGGATCGGCATCGAGCGCGATAAAAAATATATCAAGATCGCACGGAAACGGATCGATGGCGTGCAGGTGGCGGACGAGGAGTCGCTCCACGTCGAAAAACGGAAGCAGGCCCGGGTCCCGTTCGGTGCGCTGCTCGAAAACGGTCTGCTGCATCCCGGGCAGACCCTGTACTTTGCGAAGAACGGCGTCCGGGCCAGGATCCTGGCCAACGGGCACCTGCGCTGCGGACAGCTCACCGGCTCCATTCACTCTGTTGCCAGATCCCTGATGAACGATGCGCCCGCCAACGGCTGGGATGTCTGGTTTTACAAGGACGGGAATGGGAACAAGATCGTGATCGACGAGTTGCGTGAAAAACTTCGTTCCGTGAAGGTATAAACCTGGAAAGCTGAAAGTCATAAGGAGAACACATGTTGAAAGCGTTTGACCTGGTCAGGGAGGAGAACATCCCTGAACTGAATTTGGTCGCAAAACTGTATGTCCACAAACGGACCGGAGCACGGCTGCTCTCGGTCATCAACGACGACGAGAACAAGGTATTCAGCATTAACTTCCGCACCACACCCAAGGATTCGACCGGCGTGCCGCACATCCTGGAGCACAGCGTGCTCAACGGCTCACAGAAATATCCTGTCAAGGAGCCGTTCGTGGAGCTTCTTAAGGGCTCGCTGGCCACCTTTGTTAATGCCTTTACATTCCCGGATAAAACCTGCTACCCGGTGGCCAGCCAGAACGTGCAGGACTTCTACAACCTGATTGATGTCTACATGGACGCGGTCCTGCATCCGCTGATCAGCGAGCAGACCCTCATGCAGGAGGGCTGGCACTATGAGATCAACGATGCCGGTGAGCCGCTCACCTATAAGGGCGTGGTCTTCAACGAGATGAAGGGCGCCTACTCCTCGCCGGATGGCATTCTGGAGACGCGCGTGATCGAGTCGCTGTTCCCCAAACACATCTACGGCGTGGACTCGGGCGGCGACCCACGGCATATCCCCGATCTGACCTATGAAAACTTCAGGGGTTTCTGGGAGACCTTTTATCATCCCTCCAACGCGTTCATTTACTTCTACGGCAATGACGATCCGGATACGCGGCTCAAGCTGATGGAAGGCTATCTCAAGGGATACAAGAAGAAAAAGGTCAAATCGGTCGTGCCGCTGGCCAGGCCGTTCAAGCGTCCCAAGAAGGTCGAATATCCCTACGACGCCGGCGAGGACAAAGAGATCGACAACAAACACTACCTGGTCGTTAACTGGCGGCTGCCCGACACTTCCGACCCGGTGCTGAACTACAGCCTGCGTATTCTGGGACATATCCTGATCGGCACCCCCGCCTCCCCACTCAAAAAAGCGCTGATGGATTCCGGTCTTGGCGAGGACCTGGCAGGCCTGGGGACCGAGGCAGACCTGCGCCAGATCCTTTTCTCCACGGGTCTCAAGGGCACCCGCAAGCGCCATGCCAAGAAGATCGAAAAGCTGATCTTCGAGACGCTTGAGTCGCTGGTGCGGTATGGCATCGATCCCGATACGGTCGCCGCCTCGATGAACACGGTCGAGTTCCGCCTGCGCGAGAACAATACGGGCGGTTATCCCGTGGGCCTGGCGCTCATGCTGCGCGTGCTGACCACCTGGCTCCACGACGAAGACCCGTTCAAGCTGCTGGCCTTCGAAGGTCCCCTCAATGAGATCAAGCGCAGGCTGGCGGAAGACCCGCGCTATTTTGAAAAGCTGATCCGCGCCCACCTGCTGGAAAATGACGATCGGACGACCCTTCGCCTCACCCCGGACCCTGAGCTGGGTCGCCGTTTCGACGAGGATGAGAAGGCCCGCCTGGCGAAGATTCGCGAGTCCCTGAGCGAAAGCCAGGTCGCCGAGCTGATCGAAAATACGAAAAAATTGAAGCAGCGCCAGGAAACGCCTGACCCTGCAGAAGCACTCGAAGCCCTACCGGTTCTCAAGCTCGAAGACCTGGAAAAGAAGAACAAACCCATTCCCATCGAGCAGATCACGCTCCAGGATACCAAAGTGCTGTATCATGACCTGTTCACCAATGGGATCGTCTACCTCGACCTGGGCTTCGACCTGCATGCCCTGCCCCAGGACCTGCTGCCGCTGACCGAGATCTTTGCCCGGGCCCTGGTCGAGATGGGCACAGACAAGGAGGACTACGTCAGTCTGTCGCAGCGGATCGGGAAGAGCACCGGCGGGATCCACGGCAATGCCATCACGGCGACCACCCTCGGGTCCAGGGAAAGCATCGCCAAACTCATCGTGCGCGGCAAGGCGACCGTCTCGCAGTCGGCAGCCTTGCTGGATATCCTGAAGGACATCCTGCTCGGCGTGAACTTCGATAACCGCGAGCGGCTCAAACAGATCGTGCTGGAGGAAAAGTCAGGTTTGGAATCCGCCCTGGTGCCGAACGGGCATGCCTTCGTCAACCAGCGGCTGCGCGCCCAGTTCACCGAATCGGGCTGGATCCAGGACCAGATGAGCGGGATCGCCTACCTGTTCGCGCTGCGCGAGCTTGCCTCCGACATCGATAAGAGATGGAAGTCTGTGTTGAAGAGGTTGGAAGCCATGCGGGAGGCGCTTGTCAATCGCAGGGCCATGATTTGCAACGTCACCCTGGATGCAAGGAACTGGGAAGGGTTCAAACCCCAACTGGAATCCTTCCTGGCCGCGCTTCCCGCCAAAAATGTACAGCTGGAGCCGTTCATCGTCGAGACCATGCAAAGGAAAGAGGGGTTGACCATACCCGCGCAGGTTAATTACGTGGGCAAGGGTGCCAACCTGTACGAGCATGGCTATGAGTACGACGGCTCGGCCGAAGTGATCAATGGCTATCTGCGCCTGGCATACCTGTGGGAAAAGGTCCGCGTGCAGGGTGGCGCGTACGGCGGCTTCTCGATCTTCGACGATGCCTCCGGGGTGTTCACCTTCGTTTCCTACAGAGACCCGAACGTTGCCAGGACTCTTGAAAATTATGATAAGGCTGCCGCCTTCCTGAAGAGTCTCGATGCCTCCCGGCTGACCGACAATGAATTGACCAAGGCCATCATCGGCGCCGTGCGCAACCTGGATGCCTACCAGCTGCCGGACGCGAAGGGATATACATCCATGATGCGTTATCTCACCGGCCGCACGGATGAGATCCGGCAGGAGATCCGGGAGGAAGTCCTCTCCACCAACGGCGAAGATTTCATTGCCTTTGGCGATGTGCTGGAGAAACTGGCCCAATCGAATGCAGTTGCCGTGATCGGATCGCAAAGTGCACTTGAATCGGCAAATGTTGGATTGGAAGTAACGAAGGTGCTGTAAATGTCAAAGATTGAAGGTCAAAGGTTGCAGGATGAATCTTTGACCTTCAGTTATTTAAGACAGGTGTAAAGTCATTACATTTATTGGAAATGATGTCAAATATAATATGCATGCATCTATATGTGAAATGATAAGAACTGTTGGAATCATAGGAATGGCCGGGCAAGAAAAATCTACTCTCCTCACACATTCCCCCAACCACTTTGGGAGAGGAAGAAGGATTGGAACATGAACATCACCCTCAAAATCAATGGCATTGAACACACGATCGACATCGCACCATCCACGACCCTGCTGGCTGCGGTACGCGGACTTGGCTTCTACGGCATCAAGTTCGGCGATGAGCAGGGACTCTCGGGCTCGGACACGGTCCTGCTGGACGGGAAACCGGTCAATGCAGGGTCCATGCTCGCGGCCCAGGCGCAGGAGCACAACATCGTGACCATCGAAGGGCTGGGCGAAAACCCTGAGATGGGCTGGCGAAAAACCGATGGACTGCACCCGCTGCAGCAGGCTTTCGTCGAATCGGGCGCGATCCAGTGCGGGTACTGCACCCCGGCCCAGATCCTGGCAGCCAAGGCATTGCTCGATAAAAATTTGAACCCGAGCGAGGAGCAGGTGCGGGATGCCATTGCGGGAGTGCTCTGCCGCTGCACAGGGTATCTCAAGCCGGTGCAGGCCGTGTTGAAGGCTGCGGCAGCCATGCGCGGCGACACGGAAGTTGGTGGACAACTTTCCGCCAGCAACGATCCTTTCGCATTTCCGCCACTGGCACCCGGGCCGGGACTTGAATCGCCCACGCCTTCGTTCGTCTCCACGAATGTCATGCCGAAGGTGGTGGTCACTCCACAGACGCAGACCTACCAGACCGTCGGCAAGCCCGAGAAAAAACTGGATGCCGTCAAGCTGGTCCAGGGGAAACCGGCTTTCACTGCAGACCTGGAGATGCGCGGCATGCTCTATGCCCGCGTCCTGCGCAGCCCGCATGCCCATGCACGCATCAAGAGCATCGATGCCAGCAAGGCACGCGCCTTGAAAGGCGTGGTGGCGGTGCTGACCTGGCAGGATATCCCCCGCGTGGTGTACTCGACCGCCGGACAGTCCGACCCGATCCCCGGTCCATTGGATACGTTCTCGCTGGACAACAAGGTCCGCTTTGTCGGCGACCGGGTGGCCATCGTCGGCGCAGAAACGCCGGAGATCGCCGAAAAGGCGCTGGCCCTGATCGACGTGGAATACGAAATCCTGCCTGCCATTCTAGACTCACGCCAGTCGATGCAGGAAGGCGCCATCCGCATCCACGATGAGCCGGAGTTTATCAACTTCGCCGATTCGAATCCCGAGAAGAACCTGGCCGCCGAGATCCGCATCGACATCGGCGACGTGGAAAAAGGTTTTGCCGAAGCCGACGAGATCTTCGAAGCCGAATATGAAGTGCCCAAGGTGCAGCAGGCTCACATCGAACCGCACGTCTGCGTGACCTACTGGGATGAGGATGACCGCCTGGTGATCCGCACCTCCACGCAGGTCCCGTTCCACGTACGCAGGATGATGGCGCCCGTTCTCAATCTGCCCGTCAAGCGCATTCGGGTCATCAAGCCTCGTATCGGAGGCGGGTTCGGCGGCAAGCAGGAAGTTCTGATGGAAGATGTGCCGGCGCACCTGACGATCGCCACCCGAAGGCCCGTCATCTACGAATACACGCGCGAAGAGGAATTTATTGGCGCCCGCTCACGCCACCCGATGAAGGTCCGCATGAAGACCGGGGTGAAGCGGGATGGGACGATCACGGCCAATTCGATGTATGCACTGTCCGATACGGGCGCCTATGGCTGCCACGCGCTGACCGTCACCGGCAACACCGGGCACAAGTCCATGGCACTGTACGTGGGCGATGGCGAGTACCGCAAAGCCCCGAACATCCGTTTCTATGCAGACGTGGTATATACCAACACCCCGCCCGCCGGCGCGTTCCGCGGCTACGGTGTCCCCCAGGGATACTGGCCGCTCGACCGTCACATGGAAAAGATCGCCCGGGCCATGAATTTCGACCCGATCGAGTTCCGTCTCAAGAATGCCATCCATCCCGGCGAGTATCACCCCTTCTCCACCGCCTGGAATGAGGGACGGGAGCCAAGGCCCGAGATCATTCAGACCGTGGGACTCGAACAGTGCGTGGCCCAGGCCAAGGCCGCGATCAATTGGGATTCAAAACACGGAAACCTCGATTGGCATGCCATTGGTTCTACGAAACGGAAAGGCATCGGCGTCGCCATGGTCATGCAGGGAACCGCCATTCCCTACCTGGATATGGGCGGCGCTTCGATCAAGATGAACGACGATGGCTCCTTCAACCTGCTGGTTGGCGCAACCGACCTGGGCACCGGCTCCGATACCGTCCTGGCACAGATGGCGGCGGAAGTGCTGGGTGTGCCCCTGGAGGACATGATTGCATATTCCTCCGACACTGACTTCACACCCTTCGATAAGGGTGCGTATGCTTCCTCAACGACTTACATCTCGGGCGCAGCCGCCGTCAAGGCCGCGGAAAAATGCGCCGAGCGGATCAGGATCCGGGCGACAATGATGCTGGGGCTGCCGGAAGCGGAAGCGCCCAATATTCGCTTATCGAACCGCCAGGCCATTGCACCGGACGGACGCACAGTTCCCTTCACCGAGATCGCCCTGGATTCCCTTCACCGCAACAACCAGGAGCAGATCATGGGCGTGGCGTCCTATGTCTCGCCTGTCTCGCCTCCGCCGTTCGCGGCTCAGTTCGCAGAGGTCACCGTCGATACAGAGACCGGCGCGGTCACGGTAGACCGGCTTGTCATGGCCGTGGACTCGGGCGTGATCGTCAATCCGCTGACCGCCTCCGGACAGATCGAGGGCGGCATGACCCAGGCCCTCGGCTACGCGGTCTGCGAAGAGATGCGCTACGACGAGCAGGGCAACGCCATCGAGCGCGACCTGGACCGCTACCATATCTTCCGGGCGGATGAGATGCCCTCGCTGGAAACCATCTTCGTGGAAACGTTCGAGCCCAGCCACCCGTTCGGCGTCAAGGCCGTGGCCGAGATCCCCATGGACGGTGTCGCACCGGCGGTGGGCAATGCCGTGCTCGACGCGGTGGGCATCAACGTCGACGACAATCCCATCACGCCGGAGAAAGTGTGGAGAGCACTGAAGGCGGCGTAACGGGAAATAACCAACAAACAGGGATGAGCAATGGGCCCATCCCTGTTTTGTTTATGAATCCGCTCTGTGATCCACTGAATTACCAATCTCCCGCCTACTTCTTTTCCGGATGCCCCCGATACCAGGCCACCGTCTCCCGGATCGCATCCCGGATCGGTGTGGCCTTCACACCGAAGGCCTTCTCGAACTTGCTCGAGTCGACAACAAAGGGCTTCTCGAATTCGTACAGCATTTCAATCGACTCCTTCGCTTCTGGAATAAAGAGTCCGCCGATCGAGAGCATGAGCTTTCCCATGGTGCTCATCCTGGGTTTCACGCGTGCCTCCTCCGCAATTAATCCGACCAGCTCAGCCTGGGACAGGGATGGCTGATCGTTCGGGACGTGCCAGGCCTGTCCATCTGCTTCCTCGCGTTCCCCAAGGATGACGAGCGCCTTTCCAAAGTCCTTTACATAGGTATGGGTGTGGGGCAGGTCTGTGCGCCCGGCGAGCTGCGCAGGTTTACCTTTTAACAACGGATAAAATACACGATCGCCCATGGAAGAGCCCAGGCCCCACGGACCGAAGAAAACACTGCCACGCCCCGCCGTCACTCGCAGCTTTCCCTGCCGATGGGCTTCAAAGGCAGACAGGGAAAGCTCGCCGCGGGCTTTTCCCTTGCGGGTGTGAGCCTTGTATGGCATATCTTCCGTCAAAGCTTTTCCGTTCGTTTCGCCGTACATATACAGGTTTTCGACGATCACCAGCTTTGCGCCGGTTCCGATCAGCCCGTCGATGATGGCTTTCTGCAGCGGAGGGAATTTTTCCGGCCACTCAAAATAGCGCGGTTGGGCGGATTGATACACGACCCTTGCGCCCTGGGTTACTTCCCTCACCCGGGCCGGGTCGTATAAATCTGAAGCAACCACTTCCACCCCGGCGGGACATTCTTCCATTCTCCCAGAGCGGTTCACCATGCGAACGGATTCTCCGCGACAGACCAGTTCCTCTGCAACGGCGCGCCCGATGGCGCCTGTACCGAGAATGACATGATTTGCTGACATTACTATTTCCTTCTCCTTTTTTGGGCAATGAATATTAGTCGGAAGCTGGAACCGATTCCTTGTTTTTGGATCCCAGCCGCAGGCGAGCCGTCTCACGGCGTCCCGCCGCCGGGACATGTTCCAACGCCGCGGCCAGGCCGAACCTGGGCATGTTGCCATACACACTTTCAAATTGATCCGGGTGGAGGGTATAGGTCTCGTGAAA
>JBLMZU010000372.1:0-5378 GCA_050258995.1 Bacteroidota bacterium | reverse complement strand
AATCAGTTTCAAGGAATGAGCGCAGGAAATAATGCGCCATCCATAAAACAAAAGAGACGGCAATCAGCGCCGTCTCTGTAAGCTCGTTCTCTATCAGGCTGCCAATGGTTTATCCATCCGGCGGATGACCATGACGACTTTGCCTTTGATCTCCAGGGGCTCAGTCTTCTTGTAATATTGAGCCTTCATGGTGGGGTTTGCAGGTTGGAGGCGATAACGATCCTTCTCCTTGAAGAAGTATTTTAGTGTAGCTGCATTTTCGTTGGGGAGCCACACAGCCACCATCTCACCATTACGGGCCTCGTTTGCCGGGCGCATGACCACGATATCGCCATCATTGACCATAGCGTCGATCATGGATTCTCCCTGGACTTTTAGCGCAAACAGGTTTTCCGTCTTTTCCTTGGATGGAAGCAGACTGCGGGCAATTTCAACCGCATCAGCTTCACTATCGCCCAAATAACTGATATTGGGATCCAACTCGGGCAAAGGCTGACCGGCTGCGATCGGTCCCAGGACCGGGATACGGAAGATATCACCGTTACCATTGGGGCCAGCCAGACGGACGCCGCGCGAGATCTTGCGATCCCGTTGAATCATGCCTCGCTTCTCCAGTTGGTCCAGGTAGTAATTGACAACGGATGTGGAGGAGATGCCGGTCTTCTCTCCGATCTCACGGATGGATGGGGGGTAGTGATTATCCCGCTGATATTCCAGCAGAAAATCCAGGATTTTTTGATGCCGTTCTCCAAGACCTTTACTTTTGCGAACCATCATCATAGCAGCCTCCTGCCCACACATATGGGCATGCGAGCATTCTTCGCTCATTTGTGCTACGAATGATAATCGAACGTCTGTTCTGTGTCAAGGACGAACATGTTACAGAAGGCAGTTCTGGACACTCTGTTTTTCTCGTTGGGGGCGGCGGATCGGGAACAAAGGAACAAAGGAAGAAAGCCACATCCCGGATTTGATCAACTATATCCACTTGCCGCGGCGCATCCAGAAGTACATGATCGTTGGAAGGATGAAGGTGGTCGCCAGGATGATATAGAAGGCGGGGCGAGTTGTCCAGGCCTTCAGGATGCCCAGCGGCTCAAAGAAGTTCATGCCGAAAAAGCCCGTCAGGAACGTCAGTGGCATGAAAAGGACCGTGATGATGGTCAGCGTTTTCATGATCTCATTCATACGGTTATTGATGACCGATAAATAGGTGTCTAGTGCGCCGCTCACCAGGTCCCGCAGACTTTCGTTGATGTCATGCAACCGGACCAGATGATCGTAGATATCCCGGAAAAAGACGCGGTCCTTTGGATCGATCACCTTATAGTCATCGCGCGCCAGCTTGTTGAGAACCTCACGCTGCGGGAGAATGATCCGCCGCATGGCGAGAAGGACGCGCTTCAGTGCAAAAAGGCGCTCGAGCAGGTGCGGAGCGAAGCGGTCAAAAACCTCATCCTCGATCTTGTTGATCCCCTCGTCGATCTCCTCGACGATCGGCATGTAATCCGCCACAATGAAATCTGCGATCTTGTAGAGCAGATGATCGGGGCCCATCTGAAGCGTTCGTGGATCCCGGTCGCACGTACGCCAGGTCTCATCGATGGCTGGCACGGGATGGTCATGGTGGGTGACGATGTAATTCGAACTGAGAAAGATATCCAGCTCATCCACCAGGGAATTCCATTGATCGCCATCCTTCTCAACTTTCATGTAATTGAGAACGATATAAAGGTAATCGCCCCAATCGTCCAGTTTGGGGATGTGGGTCTCCTGCAGGGCATCGTCAATGGCCAGATGGTGGAAGCCAAACCCCTCCAGGATGGGCAGGCAGACTTCGGGTGGCTCGGCCGTAAAATCCAGCCATAGAAAGCCCCGGCGATTCCGGATCAGCCTAGGGAACTCTTCTGGTGGTAAATTCCTTCGTATATCCTTGCCAGGCTCGAAGAAAAGGGAACGGATCATGCCACCTCCATTAAAAGATTACATACGAAACTGTGAATTATTCAGTTTTATTTATACTTTAGTTGAAAATATGAATTATATATTTGATTATATTCAAACATATCTTGACAAAATCAAAATAATGTTTATAATAATTGATGTCAGTCACGTTGATTTTAAATATCGCAAGGCTTATCCACGGTATTTTCGATATTATAAGCCTTGTATGCCATAAAGTTGTTATGGAGGCTTCATATGTATGCTGCACCCACCCGCTGTCCGGTTTGCCACTCAGAATTGACCGTAAGTCGTTTACATTGTCCATCCTGTGATACTTCCATTGAGGGTCAGTTCACCGGTGGACCCTTTGCTCACCTGACAGCGGAACACCTGGATTTTATCGTCACCTTTGTCCGCTGCGAGGGAAAGATCAATCGCATGGAACAGGAGCTCGGTCTTTCCTACCCGACGATCCGCAACCGTTTACACGAGGTCATCCGTGCCCTGGGCTTTGAGCCCGGCCGGGATGAGGTTTTCGAGGTCAGTGCTGAGACACGCAGCAGCGTTCTTGAGGATCTGGAGACCGGCAAGATCTCTGCTGATGAAGCCATGCGTTTGCTACGCGGCGAGGAGGAATAGATCATGTCCCGAATGATTCCTGTTGGGAGTTCTCCCAGAATTATCGCTGACTCGATCGGCGGGGATGTAAGCATTGTCGGTTGGGACGGGAGTGAGATCCTGGTGAAGGCCGACGACGATGAGATCCAGCTACAGCAGGATGGAGATGAGATCCGCTTCTCATGCGACGACGATGTTTCGCTGCGGATACCGAAGGCTTCAACCCTGATGTTTGCCTCGATCAGCGGCGATGCTGCGATCCGCGGCGTGAGCGGAGACATTGAGATTGCCTCCATCGACGGCGATCTCTCGATGCGTGAAGTGGGCTCTGTCTCGATCAACTCGATCGCATCCGACTTCAGCCTGCGCGGCGCACGCGGCAACCTGTACATCAAAAATGCGCAAAGCGATGTCTCCATTCGTGATGTGGATGGAAACATCAATATCGAGACGGTCGCGGATGACCTTGCCCTGCGCGGTGCCCGGGGGAATATCAAGGTCAATGTGGGCGAGGATGTGGTAGTGTATCTTGAGCCTCGCGACGATGGCGAGTATCTGGTCACGGCCGGCGACGATATTTTGATGGTCCTGCCGACCGCGGCGAATGCAACGGTGACCATGCAGGGCGATGAGATCGACGTGGCATGGCCGGGGATCAAGAATGACCCGGAAGCGACCCAACGGACGGTTGTGCTGGGGAACGGCTCGGCCAAGATCACGCTCAGCGCGGGTGGCGATATTCGCCTGAGCAACCAGGCCAATGCTGCGGAATCTGCAGATGAATTTGGAAATTTCGCAGCCATGAACTTCGACTGGTCCGGGTTCGGCGAGCGGATCTCCCGCCAGGTGCAGGCTGCCACGACACGGGCCGCGAGAACTGCCGAGGATGCTGCCCGCCGGGCAGAGCGCCACGCCGAACGCCAGGCACGGCGCTGGGGCAGGACTCCTCCTCCCGGCGCCTGGGATTTCGGTCCGAAGGGCTTTCCCCCTCCTCCCGGTGCCTCCAAGTCGGAGCCGGTTGCCGAAGAGGAACGCATGGCCATCCTGAAGATGCTGCAGGAAAAGAAGATCACCGCTGAGCAGGCCGAGCAATTGCTCCAGGCCCTCGAAGGAGGCAAATAATGTCCTCTGAAGAACGAAGGAAGATCCTGCAAATGGTGGAGGAAGGCAAGATCACGGCAGAACAAGCCGCCGGCTTGATGCATGCCCTTGACGAGGAGCAGCCGGAAGCGGAGGTCGAAGTCCTTCAACCGGAGCCCAGTGCAGGTCCAGCCTCGGGAACGAGCGAGAGCGCTGCTCCCGAATTTGAGGAAGTCAAGGCCCGGGCACGCCGTTGGGCGATGATCCCCCTGTGGATCGGTGTTGTGATCACGGTGTTCAGTGCGTGGGGCATTTATGAGATCATGCAGGGGTTTGGTACGAATTACTGGTGGATTTGTTTATTGTTCCCGTTATTTATCGGTATTTTATTGATTGCGATCGGCGCCGGCGGTCCAGGCTCGCGCTGGCTGTATGTGAATGTAGACAGGCGCCATGCCAGTGATTGGCCCAGGAATATCACATTTGGATTTCCTCTGCCCCTGGGACTGGCTTCGTGGTTCCTGCGAAATTTTGGAAATACCATTCACGGTTTGGGAAACACAAATGTAGATGACATTATTCAGATCCTGGATGCTACCGGAAAATCGGATGAGCCGCTCATTGTCAATGTGAACGACGATGATGAAGGTGAACACGTCCAGGTGTATATCGGTTAAGGAGGCGGTCATGGCTAGCTCTGAAGAAAGAATGAAAATATTAAAGATGATCGAAGATGGAAAATTGAGCGCGGAGGAGGGCACAAAACTGCTCTCGGCATTGAACAGCCCGCGTGTTCCGACTCCGCCGCGTCCGCCCGGCATGCCTGGAGCACCCCGCTGGCTGCGCATCCGTGTGACAGATATACGGACGGGCCGCTCGAAGGCCTCCGTCCAGATCCCGCTGGCGCTGGTGGATGCCGGCATGAAGATCGGCGCGCATTACGCGCCGGAGGTGGAAGGCGTCGATATGTCGAATGTGCTGGAAGCATTGCGCTCGGGTGTCACGGGCAAGATCATTGACGTTACCGATGATGAGGATGGGGAGCACGTCGAGATCTATGTGGAGTGAGTGCCAAGCACACCTGCAAAACATAGTCGCGTGTTGAGAGATCAGACAATCCCGCCCGGCGCGGGATTGTCTGACTTTTAATGGTATGTTATCCTGACCCGCCTGGAGAAAATCTTGAATTCCCCGAATCGCCCTACTGGTATGTTTGGTTTTACGTTGGTCTGGATTGGCCAGCTCGTCTCGGTGCTTTCCACCAACATGACTGCTTTTGCACTGACGATCTGGGTCTTCGAAAAGACGGGCAGTGCCACCGCACTGGGGTTGATGCAGGTCTTCTTTATTACTCCCTATCTGCTCATCACGCCATTTGCAGGTGTGATGGTGGACCGGCACAATCGCAAGTTAATGATGATGATCAGCGATCTGGTGGCAGGGCTGGCGACGATCGCAATATTGGTGCTTCAGTCGATGGGCATGCTGCAGGTCTGGATGCTCTACGCCGCGGCGATCTTTCAGGGCCTGGGAAATGCCTTTCAATGGCCGGCTTATTCGGCCAGCATCAGCCTGATGGTCCCCAAGGAAAAATACGGACGGGCCAATGGCATGATGTCGCTCATCGATTCCGGACCTGGTGTCCTGGCACCCCTGATGGCCGGGGCGCTGCTGCCGCTGATCGGCCTGACCGGGATCCTGTCGCTGGATGTCGTGACTTTCATTCTGGCAGTAAC
>JBLMZU010000371.1:0-6046 GCA_050258995.1 Bacteroidota bacterium | reverse complement strand
TGGCGGTATCATACCGCTTGATGGTTTTATTGCCAATCCGCTGCTTGGCGATCAGCTTGAGAGAGGGCTGAAAGAAGTTGATGTAGAGACGTAAGTCCTCATAAATACTTTCCAGGAGAGCCAGTTCCTCTTGTGTTTCCCAACGGTCGTAGCCAACTGTATGTCGTACAACGGACCAATTTTTTCCCTGGCGCCGCCCGCCAGGGCAGGTGTGCTCCACATGCGCCTGGTCATTTTTCTGGTACGGGCGAGAGCGCGTAAAAGTAATCTGCTCGTCCACGCAGTAGCGGTACAGTAAATCGTTAATAAACTCACCGCCATTGTCTGAATCAATGCCGAGCAGCGGGAAGGGCAGTTGGTGGCCCACCTGGCATAACGCTTCTGAAACTGCTTCCTGCGAACGGTGGAGCAGTCCTATGACCTCCGTCCAGCCTGTGCAAAGGTCGGTACAGGTCAACGTGCACAAAAATTGCCCTTCCACGCTGTTCCCACAGTGTGCCACCAGGTCAATTTCCAGAAAGCCGGGCTTTTCTTCATCCCATTCGGTAAAGGTGCGTATCGGAATGAGATTTTTGAGCAGGCTGCCAGGTTTGGTAGTGCTCAAGCCATGCCGCGTCTTGATGCGGATTGGACGCAAGCAGCGATCTATACTGGCCGAACTGATTTTCAAGAGCAACTCTTTTGTCTCTCTCGAGAGCTCGATTTCCTGGCAACGTTCCAGCACACGAATTGCTTCCGGTAAAAATGGCTGCAACCGTTTGGAACAGATCCGTCCGTAGATCTCCCAGATCTGCACAAGAGCCTGCACCACCTCGCCATGATACAGGCATCTGTAGGTCTTGGGTTTCTCTTTCAGATGGTTCTGCGCTTGCGCCTTGTTTTTGAGAACCCGGATCGCATGCTTTCGATGGTATCCTGTCGCTGAAGTGAACTCATCCAAAATCTTCTGCTTTTCAGATTTACTGGCTTTCAGGTATCGCGGTTGCACTACTTCTAATAACTCGTTCTTGCTTTTCAGGCTCATCATGTTGCTCCTCCGACAGGCATCTGCGCCTATCGGTAAGTAACATTTTTCCTGATGCAACGATACTTCTCTTGGTAACATTTTCCGTGATGCAATTCGCTACTCAATACAACGAGCAAAGGGGTGATATAATACGTTGTCCGTAATTAGTAGGAGCGAAGCAAATGACAGAGATCCTGTAGTCCACTTGAATTTTCAGGGCAATTACCCGCTGTGATTGTTAGATTCCAGCCGAGGGCCTGCCCTCGGCTTTCGTTTTAATCTCTACAGGAAACTTTTATGCTTACGGCTCACCATCTTCATAAATCCTACGGAATCCAAACCATTCTCCAGGATATTTCGTTCAGCGTCAGTAACAGCGAGCGCGTGGGACTGATCGGTCCCAATGGCTGCGGGAAGACGACACTCATGCACATCCTGGCTGGCATCGAACAGCCCAACGCCGGATCTGTCATGCGGACACGCTCCAATCTGCGGATTGGCTACCTGGCACAGGGCATGGAGTTCGACGAGGAACAGACGCTTCAGACGACCCTCAACCTGGCCTCCGTCACCCAGGCCGAGCTCGAATCCGAGGTTGCCGCCCTTGCATCGGCTCTCGCTTCGAACCCGGATGACTCACATATCCAGACCCGCTACGACTCAGTACTGCAGCAGCTTTCCTCTACGGGGGATCAACCGTCTGCGATTCTTGGTCCGCTGGGTCTGGGAGAGCTCCCGCTCGACATGCCGGTCAAGCACCTGAGCGGCGGGCAAAAGACCCGACTCATGCTGGCGCGCGTTCTCCTGCAGGATCCATACCTGTTGTTGCTCGACGAGCCTACCAACCATCTCGATATCGAAATGCTTGAGTGGCTGGAAGACTGGCTCAATCGCTTCAAGGGCGCCGCCCTGATTGTCTCACATGACCGTGCCTTTCTGGATCACACGGTGACTTCGATCTTCGAGCTCGACCCCGCCACCCATGCCATGAAATCCTATCCGGGCAATTACGCCGACTATCTGGAACAAAAAATGGTCGAACGTGAGAAACAGGTCCAGGCCTGGCAGGACCAGCAGGATGAGATCGCCCAGCTTCGTTCCGCCGCGGCACACATCCGTGGCTTGACCAAAATGAAGAAAGGCGGCAAAGCAGATGGCGGAGACAAATTTGCCAAGGGCTTCTTCGGTAACCGGGCCACCAAGAACGTGGCCGGGCGCGCCAAGCATATCGAAGCCCGCATCGAAAAGCTCCTGACCGAGTCCCGGGTCGAAAGGCCCAAACAAAACTGGCAAATGAAACTGGATTTTGGCGCGCCGGCCCACCAATCCAGGCAGGTCCTGGTGACGGAGAATCTCTCCGTCGGGTATGACAGGCCGCTGCTCACGGATCTCGATCTCAGTATCCGCGCCGGGCAGCGAATCGCCTTGACCGGTCCCAACGGCACGGGCAAGACCACGCTGGTCCGCACAATCGCGGGCAGGCTGGATCCTCTGGCTGGCAGCCTGAAAATCGGCGTGACCGTGCGGATGGGATACATGACCCAGGAACAGGAAATGCTCAATCCGAATTTCAGCGCCTTACAGTCGGTCCAGAGCGTGGCTCCCTTCAACGAGACCGAAGCGCGCAACTTCCTGCACTACTTCCTGTTCAAGGGGGATGACGCGCTGCGTCCCACATCTGCCCTCTCCTTTGGCGAACGCGCCCGCCTGCAGCTGGGACTGCTCGTCGCCCAGGGCTGCACCTTCCTCCTGCTCGACGAGCCCATCAACCACCTTGACATCCCTTCGCGCGCCCGCTTCGAAGAGGCGCTCGCCAATTTCAAAGGCACCATCCTGGCCGTCGTCCACGACCGGTATTTCATCGAGCGCTTTGCCACCGATGTCTGGAATGTCAAAGAGGGAAAGATCGAGAAATGGTAATGGCCATGCGAATAAAGCCGTTTCAGCGGTGATAACAGGGATATAAATGGAAAAAATATCTCCCACTCCCTATCCCGAAGTCAACAGTGTCCTTGACCTCCTGCTCGTCCAGGTAAAAGAAATCCTGCAGGGGCAATTTGTTGGCATGTACCTCTTCGGTTCACTTGCTAATGGTGATTTCGATCAGTACAGTGACATCGATGTCCTGATCGTCACCGAGCATACGATTTCAGACGAGACGTTCGATGCACTTTATAAGATACATGAATGGATTTCCACCAAGGACTCTCCCTGGACTATTCAGCTGGAGGTTTCGTACATTCCCAGGGACTCCCTATATTTATTCGATCCATCCAACAATCAGCATCCGCACATTGATCGAGGGCCGGGCGAAACACTTCGCATCGCAAAACATGATGCCGGCTGGATTATTCAACGCTACATTTTGCGCAAGCGTGGTATAACGATAACCGGCCCTGACCCCAGGACGCTGATTGCTCCTGTCTCACTGGTGACTCTGCGCCTGGCAGTACTTTGTATTCTGCAGAATTGGATTCGGCACTTCCTCGACCATCCGGATGAACTTAAGGGGCGTGGATATCAATCGTACACGGTCCTGACTTTGTGCCGCATTCTATTTACCCTGGAACAGGGTGACATTGTCTCCAAGCATGCCGCCGCAGAATGGGCAAAACACAATTTGAATGAAAAGTGGACAGCCCTGATCGAACGAGCCTGGACCGGTAGACAAACTCCAGGCCTGGATGCCGGACCTGAAGATATCGACGGAACGCTAAATTTCATCCGTTACGCAATGGAATATGGCAGCTGGCATCATGACAACCCGAACGCAGCATTGCTTCACAATATAAAAGATGAAAGGTCTATCGTTGCTCACTAACCATCCGACGAAATACCCGGAAATAAACAAGATATTGGATCTACTGCTTACAAGCGTGTCGCAGGTTCTGGGCAACCAGCTTGTTGGCATGTATCTCTACGGTTCCCTCTCCAGTGGGGATTTCGACCTGGAGACAAGTGACATTGATTTCCTTGTGGTGACCACGAGTACGCTTTCCAACAAGGCCATCGCCGACCTGGAAGCCATGCACCACCGCCTCTGGAATAGCGGATCTAAGTGGGCAGCCAAACTGGAGGGGTCCTATATTCCCAGGCGGGAAATCAAGAGGCACGATCCCCGCAACGGAGCATGCCCAACCGTCAACGAGGGCAGGTTCTACCTGGATAAACGCGGCAGCGACTGGATCATTCAACGCCATATCGTTCGCGAGCAGGGAACCATCCTGGCCGGGCCGGACCCGAAGACACTGATCGACCCGGTCAGCCCCCAGGATATCCGCCGCGCCGTCAAAGGGGTTTTAAATGAATGGTGGTTCCCAATGCTTGAAGACCCCACCTGGTTACGGGAGCATGGCAGTGAATACCACGCCTATGCAATCCTGACGATGTGCCGCGCATTGTATGCCCTTGAAACCAGCACGATCGTGTCCAAACCGGTTGCCGCCCACTGGGTGCAGGGCAAGCTGGGCGAGGAGTGGAGCAAGGTGATCGATCAGGCCCTGATTGCACAAAAGCATGGGTCCGGGGAGTTCCATTTATACAACCATGCGCTGCAGTTGATCCGAATTACCCGGGAAATGGCAATGGCGTGACCCATAAAATCCACCTCGACACTGACCTGGGCGGTGATATCGATGACCTGTGCGCGCTGGCCATGCTGCTCCGCTGGCCGGATGTGGAGATCACGGGCATCACGACAGTTGCCGAGGCAAATGGGCGAAGAGCCGGATATGTCCGTCATATTCTGGAATTGGAAGAAAGGCAGGCCATTCCCGTAGCAGCCGGGGCGGATGTGTCAGAGGGCTACTACCGGTATCCTGAGCTGGGTTATCCGGACGAAGGACGTTATTGGTCAAGGAAGATCAAGCCTCTCCCGGGTCCACCCGAGGAGGTGTTTCAGCTCTTGAAGAAAAGCATCGAATGGGGTGCAACCATTGTTGCCATTGGACCCTTCACCAATTTGTATCTGCTCGATCTCAAGTATCCCGGCATCCTGAATCAGGCAAAGCTCTTCCTGATGGGCGGTTACCTATACCCGATCCGCCCAGGTTTTCCCGCCTGGGGCAATGACATGGATTGGAACATCCAGGTCGATACTCGATCGGCCAGGCATGTGATCGAGCACTCTCATCCCGTGCTCATTCCCCTGACCGTTACCGTGGAAACTGCCCTGCGAAGGACATACCTGGACGAATTAAAGGCCGCGGGTCCTCTCGGTGCCTTGATCGCCCAGCAGTCAATGGAATTTGCCATCGACGAGCAAATGGAGCAAAGAATTGGCCAGACCTGTGATGGCCTGCCAGACGACATCATCAACTTTTTGCACGATCCGCTCGCCTGTGCCATTGCCCTTGGTTATCAAGCCGGAATTGAGGTTCATCAGGTATCACTTGTATTGGAGGAGAGGGCCGGCGTTCTCTACGAGCGGATCGATCCATCGGGGAGGCCTGTTCGCGTCGTGACAAAAATCGATGGCCCTCGGTTCGATCAATTCTGGCTTGATACGATCGTGAAAAGGTGAAGGATGGATAACACTCGCTTCAAGATCATCTCTCCGAGCGACCTTGAAAATTACCGCAGCCTCGCCGGGGATATTGCGGAAGAGTCCTGGCCCGAATTTATGCTCCACGACCCGGTCGCAGGTGAGAACTGGCATGAATTATTCGACCGCTTCAACGACTATCAGTTCGCCTTACTGGATATGCAAACCAACCGCATGGCTGCCATGGCGAATAGCATGCCGTTTTTCTGGGACCAGCCGCTTGAGGATCTGCCCGAGGGCGGCTGGGATTGGGTCTTCCTAAAAGCCGTGGAAGATCATAAAAATGGCGTCAAGCCCAATATCCAGTCGGCCATTCAGATCAATATTCATCCGGACTACCAGGGCCAGGGGTTGAGCACCCGAATGGTGCAGGCCATGCGCGGGATCGCAGCATCCAAAGGTTATAAAAATATGGTCGCGCCGGTCCGCCCGAACCAGAAGAGCAGGTATCCGCTCACCAGTATTGACGACTATATCCAATGGACCAACGAAGAAGG
>JBLMZU010000370.1:0-2724 GCA_050258995.1 Bacteroidota bacterium | reverse complement strand
CCCGGAACGGGATCCAGCTGATCAGGAGGACAAGGCTGAACAGGACTCTTGAAATCCGCAGGGCAAACTCCCGGCCTTTGTGGATGGCGATGGAGCGAGAGCCGCGTTTTTTATCCCCCTCGATATCCATGGCATCCCCGGCGATCTCCTCGCCCAGGTCGACAAAGAAGGCCATCAGGGCAAAGCACCAGACGATCCCGTCCCAGGGCTGGCCCACGGCCATCCCGCCCAGGATGAAGGTGAACCCGACATTGGCGCTGACCATCAGGTTGCCTACCAGCCCGGCCTCCTTGAACTTCCAGTTATACAGGCATCCGATCGACCAGAAGAAGGCACACAGGAGGAAGGCGGGAACGCTCAACAGGAATGCAGCCGCCAGGCCGATTCCGCCGGTCGCAATTGTGAGCCAGATCGCGTCAGGGGGAGTCATGAGCCCGGCAGGCAGCGGGCGGCCGGGGGAATTGACCCGGTCCACTTCCAGGTCAAAATAGTCATTCAATACAATGGCCGAAGCGGAAATGAAAAATCCGCACACAAATCCCAGGAACGCCTCCCGTAGAGGAGGGAAGCCGCCCAGGGCAACGATTTCCCCCAACACAACACAGACCCCGGCAGCAAAGGGCAGCTCCGGCCGGACGATTTGCAGGGTCCCCTTCCATTTTCGTTGCAGCATCAATGTTCCTTCAGGTATGCCAGGGCTTCGCGCAGACCGATGATCGTCTTTGAGTCCTCGAATTCCTGTTTTGCCAGTTTTTCCTGGACCACTTCGAGCGGCATGGAGACTTCCTGGATCCTTTCACTTGGATCCAGATGGCGCTCGGTCTTTTCAAGGTCCAGCGCCAGGAACAAATGCATTCTCTCATTGGAATAGCCGACGGCCGCAAAATAGGAGGCCAGCGGGATAAGCCTGCCTGGCTGATAGCCGATCTCCTCCTCCAGCTCGCGGGCCGCGCAGCGCAGCGGGTCCTCACCAGGCTCTAGCCTGCCGGCCGGCAGTTCGATCAGCTCGCGCTCGATGGAGATCCGGAACTGCCGGATCAGGATCACATTTCCATCCAGGACCGGCACCATGCCGACCCCGCCCAGGTGCCGGACGTATTCCCGGACAGCAGTCTTCCCATCGTCCAGGGCAACCTGTCCGCCCCACAGGGAAAATATCTTACCCTGATAAATCTCTGCCTGCCTGATCCATTTCTCCATGTTCCCTCTTCACTTTTTGATCAGGAGAATACAGGATTTGGAAGGATCGCGCAAGATGATTTTTGTTACTGAGCAGGGTATGTTTAAAGACCACAAAATGTCATCCCCGGCATCGACCAGCCTGGGCGGGCATGAAAGGGATTCGCCCACAAGTGAAGGATCTACATTGCCGCGAAGAGAGACGCCAACAGAATAAGGGGACTGCCAGGGGAGATCCTCCCGGGCGCCGCCCAACCGGGCAGATGTCGGCAAACCATGCCTCAGGATGAACTTTGATTTTTGATTATTGACTCACCTTACGCAGTTTTGAGTAAACTTTAGAGATGAAGAACAAGCACTTTCTCGACCTATACAGTGATTACCTGATTAGCGCCTTTGGGCAAACGACAGCAACGGGGCTGTCTTCCCTGTTGGATGGAGAGGTCAGCCATGACCGATTGCAGCGTTGGTTGGCAGGTGAGCAGCAAACTTCTGCGGATTTCTGGCGGATCGCCAAGCCGCACGTTCGCAAGATTGAAAGTAAAGACGGTGTTGCCATCGTGGATGACAGTATTGCCAAGAAGCCGTACACGGATGAAAATGACATCATCTGCTGGCACTACGATCATTCTCAGCAACGGACCGTCAAGGGCATCAACTTTGTCACCTGCTTATATTACAGTCAAGGTGTATCGCTGCCCGTCGGTTTTGAACTGGTTCGGAAAACGCAACGTTATGTGGATCCCAAGGATGGGAAAGAAAAGCGGCGTTCCGACCGAACGAAGAACGAAATGTACCGGGATCTCTTGCAGCAGGCGGTAAAAAATCAGATTCCTTTCAAATATGTGCTCAACGATATCTGGTTTGCCTCTGCCGAAAACATCAACTTCGTCAAACTCACGCTCAAAAAGGAGTTTGTCATGCCACTCAAAGGCAATCGCAAAGTGGCATTGAGTAAGGAAACCAAGCAGTCTGGACGTTACCAGCGAGTGGACACGCTGGAACTGGAACCGATGCAGCCTGTCATTGTGTACCTGGAAGGCGTGGAATTTGCACTCCTTCTCATCAAACAAGTCTTCACAAACGAAGATGGCTCAACAGGCATTCAGTATCTGGTCACCAGTGATACCACCTTGGATGGTAACGGGATCGCCACTATCTATCAAAAACGATGGAACGTGGAGCCCTATCACAAATCGCTCAAACAAAATGCATCCCTGGAAAAATCACCGACCCAAACGGTGACCACCCAGACCAATCATTTCTTTGCAGCCTTGTGCGGCTACATCAAACTCGAACTGCTCAAAAACGATACGCAACTCAATCACTTTGCCTTGAAAACTAAACTATATTTACATGCTGTCCAATCCGCCTATGCCACCTTGCGGGAACTTAATCCTGCCCGCTTGGCTGCGTAAGGTGAGTTATTAATACATGGAAGAGCCATTCACATAGGCAGGGAAGCGCAGAATGACTGTACTTCCCCGTCCAACCGTACTCTCCATTTTAATTTCAGCACCCTGTCCCTCTGCCAGAGCTTTTGCG
>JBLMZU010000369.1:0-6303 GCA_050258995.1 Bacteroidota bacterium | reverse complement strand
GGCCGTCTCGGTGTAACCGCGCCGGCCGGGAACCGCCAGGCTCCCAAAATATTCACCTCCCCGCAAAATATCCAGGAGCACTTCGCGGCCAGTTGAGGCATGCCGGATCAGTTTTACCTTTCCCATGGCAACCAGGTAGAGATATTCCCCCGGATCGCCTTCAAAATAAATGGTCTGGTCCACGGCGACATCTCGGTCATCGAATAGGCGGTTGATTTCAGTGATCGCTTCCGAAGATAAGTGACGGAAGAACGGCAGCCGGCCGATGATCTTGAGCCGGTAGTCCAGGGAGCAGACTCCAGGATCCATCCACTCGAGACGGACGGGTGATTTCGGTCTGGGCATGACTGGATAATAACATAGCGGGACGTGCATTGAGAAAAGCATCTCTTGCCTTTGCCATGCCTTTGGGCTAGACTTCACCGAACGAAAGGATTCTTCCATGAGCAACCTCACTACCTTCTCTCAATTTGGAAAGATCACGGACCCGGGTCCACACCTGGACCTGTATGCCGGCCTGCCGTCCGATGTGCCATCCCTTGTCAAAGTGGTCCAGGGATTGGTGGTGCATGTCTTCTGGGCGGAGCACCATGGCCTGCAGCTTTCCGAAGATCGCAAAGCTGAAGTGCAGCTCCGCACAATGGAACGCCGGCTCGCAAGGACCCTGGAACTGGATCCTGCGCCTCTCACGACAGCCAGGCCAAATGACAAAAAAATCGTCGCCAACTGTCGCGATTTCTCGGTGACCCTGGCTTCCATGCTGCAGGCGAAGGGCGTGCCGGCCCGGCCGCGCTGCGGATTCGGGGCGTACTTCATGCCTAACCATTATGAGGATCACTGGGTCTGTGAATATTGGAATAAAACGGAACAGCGCTGGATCCTGGTGGATGCGCAAATGGATGAGCTGCAGCAGGGCGTCCTGAAGCTTCCGTTCAACCCGCTGGATGTGCCGCGTGACCAGTTCATTGTAGGCGGCGCGGCCTGGAAGATGTGCCGGTCAGGACAGGCTGACCCCGACCAGTTTGGAATCTTCGACATGAAAGGGATGGGCTTCATCCAAGGGGACTTCATCCGGGATGTGGCCTGCCTCAACAAGGTGGAGCTCCTGCCCTGGGATTGCTGGGGGCTGATCTTCAGTGACTACGCCTCCCTGCCGCCCGATGACCTCTCGCTGCTCGACCGGCTGGCGGAGCTGACCTTTGCAGACGTGCCCAACTTCGAACTTGTGTGCCAACTTTACGAAAGCGACCCGCGGCTGTGCGTCGGCGACTCCATTCAAAGCTATGTGAACGGCAGCATGGTCGAAGTTGCACTCTAAGAGAAAAAGAGAGGCAGGTATCCTGCCTCTCTTAATTTAATCCGCTTAATCCAATATCAGTTTGCTGCGCTGGAAGAGACGCAAAGCGATCAGGATCAATACCACTTCCAGGGCCAGGAGTACTGTAGCAACGACAAGAGCAATCTGCAGGGGCGAGGTGCTCGTGATGATATTGCCGGCCAGCACCACCCATGCCCTCGGTACAAACTGCATCAACATAAATGGCAGGAAGAGCACCAGCATGCCTGCACTCATGATCTGCTGCGCCTGGCGGACGCTCCCGGCCCGCAGGGAGACCAGCACACCAATGCTTGCGGAAAGACCGGAGATCAAAATGCTGAACACCAGCGCCGCCAGGGTGATTTCCGGCGAATAGAACACCAGTCCATTCCCGGCGGAGCTGACATTGACCGTGACCAGGCTGGCCAGCATGATGGTCCAGGTCAGGATGAAGCCATACGCCATGGCCGCCAGCAGCTTGCCGAACAGGATCGACTGGTCGGAGAGACGCGTGGCCAGCAGGGCCTCCAGCGTGTGCCGCTCGCGCTCCCCGGCAAACAGGTCGGCGACAACGCCGGAGACCCATAGAAACGGCATCCAGGCCCAGACCATGACATTGGCCGGCGAGGTGACCCATGCCCGTCCATTTTGCAGGGGGATGACCACTCCAAAGATCACGATCAGGATAACCAGGCTGAATTTACTGCGGCCGCGCACATCGCCAAAGGAGAATATCTCGCGCAGCTCTTTTAATGCAACGGTGAGAATATCGGGGATCATTTCTCACCTCCTCTTTCTTCTTCGACAAGCTGCAGGAACACATCCTCCAGATCCACTTTCTCCTTCCGGACCTCGTCGACCTGGACGCCTGCCTGCACCAGCTGCCTGACAATCTCATGCGAGCGGGTCATATCATTTAAATCCAGGACAATCCTGCCATTCTGCTGTTGCACTTTGGTAACCAGCAGATTGTTCTTCATCTCCTCCACAACCTGGGATGTGAATCCCTGGCCGGTCACGTATAAGCGCGGCGCCGAGGTCCGTGCGCGCAGATCGGCCGGGCTGCCGGTGGCGAGGAGCTGTCCGTGGTTGATCACACCCACTTTCGTGCAGAGCTTTTCCGCCTCCACCAGATTATGAGTGGTCAGGAAAATTGTCACGCCCTCCCGGGCGACCAGCCGCTCCAAATCCTCCCGCAGGGCGACCGACGCGACCGGGTCCAGGCCGGCGGTCGGCTCATCGAGAAAAATCAGCTCCGGACGGTGCATGAGCGTCCGGGCGACGGCCAGCTTTTGCTTCATGCCGCGGCTCCAGCGTCCGATCGGCTCATTACGACGCTCGTACAGATCCAGGGGATCAAGCAGCTCCTGAATGCGCTTCTCGCGATCCGCCCTGGACATGTGCCAGATGCGGCCGTAATACTCCAGGTTCTCCGCCGCGGACAGGCGCTCGTACAGTCCATGATGCTCGAGCAGGGCACCACATCGTGAGCGAACCTCATCCGCCTGCCTGCTCGCATCGAAACCCAGAACCTGGGCCTGGCCCTGGTCCGGATCCAGCAATCCCAATAAGAGACGGATGGTCGTCGTTTTGCCGGACCCATTCGGGCCGAGGAACCCGAAGACCGTCCCGCGCGGCACCTCGATCGATAGGCGGTCAACCGCCTTCAGGGTCCCGAAAGAACGGGTCAATTGCTCGGTTTGAATTGCATTCATTTGATCCTTCACTGAGTCCTACTCATAAAATCCTGCATCTGCCGGCGGTACTGCGCCAGGGCCTTTTGCCCGGCCGGCGTCAGGCTGCACACCGTCAAAGGCAGTTTTCCCTTGAACGTTTTCTCGATCTTGACGTAGCCCGCCTCCTCGAGCTTTGAAAGGTGGGCGGAAAGATTGCCCTTCGTCAGGCCGGTCTCGCGCTGCAGATAGAGGAAATCGGCACTGGCGGCCGCCGAAAGGATCGTAACCACCAGCAAACGCGCAGGCTCGTGGATCAGGCGATCGAGTTCGGTGAGACTGCGCAGGTCACTGCCCATGACGATCCTCCGTGGGCAGAGGATTCTCGTGTAAATAGCGAGCCAGGGTCAGGCTACCGGAGACAAGAAAACATACACCCATCAGTCCATAATACAAACCCAGGCTGTATCCATTCGATAATCCGCTCGTGGAGAGGGCGAACCCCAGCAAGACCGAGACTCCCGCAAGGAAGTAAAACCGCGCCAGGCGGGACGATTTTGCACGCAGCAGCACAAGGATCATCCCTACAATAAATCCTTTCACAGCCACCCTCGAGTCAAATGACTTGAATATCCCAACAAAAGCAATCGACAGGCCGGCAATGACAAAGGCCAGCAGGAATGCCCAAAACCGCTTTGAGACCGTTTCCTTTTTACTCGTGCGATATTCGACATACCCGGTGCGCGGGTAGGTGAAGTGCGTTTTAAGGGAATTGATGAGTCGCCGGCTGACGAAGGCTCCCCCCAGCAGCAGCAGCGCCAGGCTGGCCTGCAGGATCCCGCTCAGCATGGAATTCTGTCCCAGGAAATCCTGAAGCGCGAAATAGATCACCAGCACGATGAACATGCCTCCGCCTATCAGTTCTCCCAGCCCGTCGGTATACCAGTAGCGGTTGATCCGCCGTTCTGCTTCAGAAATCGTTGGCTGCATTTTGTCTCCTTTACAAACCAGTTTGCAATGCAAACTACAATCAGATAATACCTTCCTGGCGTAGCGGTGTCAAGAGCAGCAATACTGGAAAAGGAACGCCGTATTACTTCTGTAAACAGGCAATCAATGCCTTGACATCCCCCTGCGGTTCCCTGGGCATAATGGCAAAGACTGGAACATCCGGGAGCGAGAAAACTTCCCGTGCATCTCCGGCCTTCCAATGCCGGGGCACGATCCCCACCGCGTTTGGCTCACTGATCAGCGTATCGGACATCTGCTGGGGATCAACAGCCAGATGCGCAGACGGAGCGATCCTTTCTCCATGCATTACAAGCCGGTCAAAAACCTCCTGGACGTCCTCTCCCGAAGAGTACACCCAGATCTGCAGCTTTGGGTCTCCCAAACCCGAGAAGAGCTTTCGCACCTCCTCCACCGATAAATTTTGGACCGGGCTTTGGCGCTGGGTGACGACCAGGATCTCTTCCGTATCGATCTGGTAGGCCGGTGAATCAAAAGCCTCCGGCTCCCCCACCCGCAGGACAAGGTCGGCAGCGTTCGGATCATCCACGCGCGAGAGGACAGATGCAGTGCCTGAACAATCATATAGCGCAGATAACCAGGGCTGGGCCGCAGAAGTTGAATAAACCGGGATGATGGCGGGCGTGGCAGGAGCAGGAGTGGGCGTACAGGCTGAAATTGTAAAAAGAACAACAAACCCCAGAAATATTTTTTTCATGGAGCATTTAACGGTTCAGATTTCTGCCTGGTTCCCCCCAGCAGCACAAACACCAGAAAAGCGCCAATGAACAGTGTCACCCCGTTGACATAAAACGGCAGGGCATGCCCGGCGGCATCATATAGCCAGCCTCCAAGGAGGGGACCAATGATGAACCCCAGTCCGGACGCCAGGGTATAAAATCCATAACCGGTCCCCCGCACATTTTTCCCGGTAAAGTCGGCGACAAGCGCGCCCTGCGCCGGGGATGCCGCAGAAAAACCAACAGCTTCCACAAGCCATAATACAGAAAGCATGACCAGGCTGGGCATGAGCGGCATCAGTAGGGAGACGAACCCGGAAACGATCAGGCCAATCCCCATGAGAAGTGTCCTGCCAAAGCGATCGCTGAGTCCGCCCATGTAGCCGGGCAGGTAGGCATAGGCGATCGCGGCCGGGAGGAAGGCCGTGGCAAGGTCCCTTACATTCGTGGTAAAGCGATCCTGCAGGAAGATCATCAGCAGCGGGCTGATCATCGCCGATGAAATGCTGGTCAAAAGGACAATGGACATCAGCCGCAGGAGAGGTTTCCGGTCCATTTGATTCTGCTCGGCAGGCAGTTGGACATCTTCCGTGATGCGGGTTTCCGGCACGCCGCGCCAGATCAGGAAGGAGGCGATCAAGGTCATGAGGCCGTATACAACAAAGGAAATTTTCCAGGCCAGTTGAAATGGATTGACCATCAGCATCAGGCCAAAACCAATAAAACTTCCAAAGAACCCACCGCGGTTGGAGGACATATCCACTCCTCCCACCGCGCGGCCCCAGTCGCGCAGGCTTAATTCCGTGGCCACGGTATAGGCGGGAATCCACAACAGGGACGAACCGATTCCCTGAACAAAACGCGCCAGATAGAGCATGTTCACGTTGTGAGCGATGGCGAACAGCCCCATGGAAATGCCGTAGAACAAAAAGGAAATGATCAGAAAGAGCTTGCGGCCGAAATGATCGATCCCCCAGCCCACCAGGGGGCGGGCGATGGTGATCATCACGGCAAAGATAGAAATCATGCCGCCGATATCCAGGGCGCTCGCGCCCATCTCTTTGGCATAGATCGGGAGTGAAAACCCAAGAATGCCAAAGGATAAGGAACCCAGCAGGATCGCCCGGTGCAGAGTGCCTACCGCACCCGCTGTTTTACTTTCGATTTTTTGAGAGTCGCTCATCAGGGAGTCTCCTGTCCGTCACGATGGAAGACTTCGATGAATTAGGATCACCAGGAGGTCAGGAGTGCCGAAAGCAGTTTCGTTCGCTCGAACAAACTATCGACAAGGATGTATTCACGCTCCGAGTGGTATCCCTCTCCAACTGCCCCCAGGCCGTCCAGTACCGGGATGCCGAGAGGGGCGACGAAGTTTCCGTCCGAGCCACCGCCAGTGCCCCCCGCCTGGAGGTCCATGTCGATGCGCGCGGCAATGGATTTTGCCTTCTCAAAGGTAGCCATCATGGTGTCATCGTACGGCATGGGTGGACGGTTCAAGCTTCCCCTGACCTCAATGGAGGTGCCATCGAGGACCGGCTTAAGGCGCTGCATCTCCGCTTCCAGC